>JAKONS010000022.1 GCA_022701845.1 Burkholderiaceae bacterium | reverse complement strand
TTCAAGCTGCATGTGATGGAGCTGGCGGGCGGCACGGTCAACGCCATTACCGACACATCCAACGACGAGAACCCCAGCTTCGCGCCCAATGGCCGGCTCATCATCTATGCCACCCGCCAGCAGGGGCGCGAGGCACTGATGACCACGACGGTCGACGGGAAGATCAAGGCGCGTCTGGCGGGCCAGGGCGGCGATATCCGCGAACCCGATTGGGGTCCTTTTCAGAAGCAGCCCTGACAGCTCCCGCTTTTTCGTTGTATTCAATTTCGTCCATCCCTCGGTTTTCAGGAGAATTCATGTTCAAGCAACTCACCCTGGCGCTCGCCGCCACTGTCCTCATCGCCGGCTGCAGCTCACCGGTCAAGCTCGATACCCCACCGGTGGAAGATCGTGGCACCGCAGGCGGTGCCGGCTCCGGTGCCAACGGCGGCCGCACGGGCCAATCGGGCGTGGCGCCGGTCGCCATCGATCCCACGGCCACGGCGCAAGGCCCGGTGGGCGTGGCGCGCATCGTGTATTTCGACTACGACAGCTTCACCGTCAAGGCCGAATTCCAGTCGATGATCGAGCAGCACGCGCGCTTTCTGAAGTCCAACCCCAACCGCCGGGTGTCGATCGAAGGCAATACCGACGAGCGCGGCGGCCATGAATACAACCTGGCTCTGGGTCAGAAGCGTTCCGAAGCCGTTCGACGTGCGCTCGGTCTGCTGGGCGTTGCCGACAACCAGGTCGAAGCCGTCAGTTTCGGCTCGGAGAAGCCTGCGTCGACCGGTCATGACGAGTCTGCGTACGCTCAGAACCGTCGCGCCGAGTTCTCTTACCGTTGATGCCGATGCGTCGTTCGCATCATTCGGTGCTGACCCGGGTCGCGCGGGCTGCATCGGTCGCCAGCCTGATGTGGGTTGGCGCCTTCGCACATGCGGGCCTCTTCGACGACGACGAAGCGCGCCGAGCCATCCTGGAAATCCGGCAGCGCATCGACACCAATGCGCAGCAGATCACGCGCTTGTCCGGCGAGAACACCGAACTGCGCCGTAGCTTGCTCACTCTGCAAAACCAGATCGAAGGCTTGCGCAGTGATCAGGCCACCATGCGCGGGCAGAACGAGCAGTTGCAGCGTGATGTCGCCGATCTTCAACGGCGGCAAAAAGACATCGCCACCGGTGTCGACGAGCGCTTGCGCCAGTTCGAGCCGGCGCAGGTGTCCGTCGACGGCCTGCAGTTCAATGCCGACCCGGCAGAAAAGCGCGATTACGAGGCGGCACTGGGCGTGTTTCGTGGCGGTGACTTCGGTGGTGCGCAGAACGCTTTCAACGGTTTCGTCCAGAAATACCCGAAGTCGGGCTATTTGCCATCGGCTTATTTTTGGCTGGGTAACTCGCAGTACGCCAACCGCGCTTACAAGGAAGCGATCGTCAGCTTCAAGGCTTTGTTGACCCAGGCGCCTAACCACGCGCGTGCGCCCGAGGCAGCACTGGCGATCGCCAATTGCCAGGCAGAGTTGAAGGACACCAAGGCGGCACGCAAGACACTGGAAGATCTGATGAAGGTCTATCCGCAGTCCGAAGCCGCCGCAGCAGCGCGCGAGCGTCTCGCTCGCCTCAAGTGATCCAAGATTCCGAGCGCGTGACGCCCGTGATGGAGTTCTCTTCCGACACGGCTCGCCGCTTCGGAGGCATGGAACGCCTGTATGGCGTCGGGCCGGCGGCGCGATTGCGCGATGCCTGTGTGGTGGTGGTCGGCATTGGCGGTGTCGGTTCCTGGGCAGCGGAAGCCCTGGCACGCAGCGGGATCGGGCATCTGGTGTTGGTGGACCTCGACCACATTGCCGAATCCAATATCAACCGCCAGATTCACGCACTGACGGCAACCGTCGGCCAAGCCAAGGTGTTGGCCATGCAGGAACGGATCGCGCAAATCAATCCTGAATGCCGTGTCGACACGATCGAGGAGTTTGTCGACGCCAACAACTGGCCTGCGTTGCTTCCCGGGACCGCCGATGCGGTGATCGACGCATGCGACGACGCCCGTGCCAAGACAGTGCTGGCATCCTGGGCGCTGGACCGACGAAGGGCACGTGACAAGTCCAGGTTCGTCGAGTTCGTCACGGTAGGGGCAGCGGGCGGAAAACGTCATGCGCAGGCGGTGGAGGTAGCGGACCTCGCCTTGACGACCCACGATCCGCTTCTGGCGCAATTGCGCTACCGGCTGCGCAAGGAGCATGGCGCAGCCCGTGAAGGAAAGCCGATCGGCATCGCATGCATATTCAGCCGTGAGGCGGTAGCCCCGCCGGATCCGTCCTGCCAGATCGAGGGTGACGGAAGTTTGAATTGCCATGGCTTCGGGTCGATGGTGAGTGTCACCGCTACTTTCGGCTTGACCGCTGCAGGCTATGTGATTGACCGATTGGCGAAGTGAGCGTTTTCGCCGCTATAATCGAAGGCTTCGCTGCATACGACGCTGAGTCGTATGCAATGGAAAACCGGGGACGTTAGCTCAGTTGGTAGAGCAGCGGACTTTTAATCCGTTTGTCGTGGGTTCG
>JAKONS010000009.1 GCA_022701845.1 Burkholderiaceae bacterium | reverse complement strand
GCCGGTGAAATGGCTGGTCATCATGATCATCCGGGCGACCCAGAAGAAGATGATGTCGTAGCCGGTGACCAGCACCGAGGACGGCAGATAGAGGTCGTAGTCGCTGGTGCCGCTGCCGTCGCCGGATGCGGCGTCCGCGGCCGCGGGCCAGCCCATGGTCGAGAAGGGCACCAGCGCCGACGAGTACCAGGTGTCGAGCACGTCCTCGTCGCGGGTGAGCGTCCTGCCCGGCGCCATGGCCTGCGCCTCGGCTTCGTCCTTGGCGACGTAGGTGTTGCCGTCCTCGTCGTACCAGGCCGGGATCTGGTGGCCCCACCACAGCTGGCGGCTGATGCACCAGTCCTGGATGTTGTGCATCCACTGGTTGTAGGTGTTGACCCAGTTCTCGGGCACGAAGCGCACCTGGCCGGATTCGACCGCGTCGATCGCCTTCTGCGCGATCGACTTGCCGGTGGCGTCGCCTTCGCCCACCTTGTTGACCGCCACGAACCACTGGTCGGTGAGCATCGGCTCGACCACCTGGCCGGTGCGGGCGCAGCGGGGCACCATCAGCTTGTGCTTCTTCACCTCGACCAGCAGGCCCAACGCTTCCAGGTCGGCGACCACCTGCTTGCGGGCGACGAAGCGGTCGAGGCCGCGGTAGGCCTCGGGCGCGTTGTCGTTGACGGTGGCGTCGAGCGTGAGGATGCCGATCGTCGGCAGGCCGTGGCGCTGGCCGACCGCGTAGTCGTTGTAGTCGTGGGCGGGGGTGACCTTGACCACGCCGGTGCCGAAAGCCTTGTCGACATACTCGTCGGCGATCACCGGGATGGTGCGGTCGCACAGCGGCAGCGCGACCCGGGTGCCGACCAGGTGGGCATAGCGCTCGTCCTCGGGGTGCACCATCACCGCGGTGTCGCCCAGCATGGTCTCGGGCCGGGTGGTGGCCACCACCAGCGAGCCGGAGCCGTCGGCCAGCGGATAGCGGATGTGCCACAGCGAGCCGTCTTCCTCTTCGCTCTCGACTTCCAGGTCGGACACGGCGGTCTTCAGGGTCGGGTCCCAGTTCACCAGGCGCTTGCCGCGGTAGATCAGGCCCTGGCGGTACAGCCGCACGAAGGTGTCGGTGACCACGGTCGACAGCTTGTCGTCCATGGTGAAGTACTCGTGCTTCCAGTCGACGCTGTCGCCCATGCGGCGCATCTGGCCGGTGATGGTGTTGCCCGACTGTTCCTTCCACTCCCAGATCTTCGCGACGAAGTTCTTGCGGCCCAGGTCGTGGCGGTTCTGGCCCTGCGCCTGCAGCTGGCGCTCGACCACGATCTGGGTGGCGATGCCGGCATGGTCGGTGCCCGGCACCCACAGCGTGTTCTTGCCGGACATGCGGTGGTAGCGCACCAGGCTGTCCATCACCGTCTGGTTGAAGGCATGGCCCATGTGCAGCGTGCCGGTGACGTTCGGCGGCGGCAGCTGCACCGAGAAGGCGCCGGCGCCGGCCCGGGCCTCGCCGGTGCCGCGCCAGCCGGCCCGGCCGTAGCCGCGCTGCTCCCACAGGGGGCCCCAATGGGCTTCCAGGGCGGCGGGCTCGAAGGATTTGGAGAGGCTGTTGAGGCCGGGCTGCGGGATGTCGCTCATGGCGGATTCTTCAAATGACAACGGCACCGGGTGGTGCCGTTGTGGGCGGGCGGGAAAGAGAAGGCGGAAAGCCGGGATTTTAGAGGGCGGCGCCGCCGCGGGCTCAGTCGGACAGCTCGGCCGCGCGGCGCCAGGCGCGGGCGGCGGCCTCGCCGTCGCCGCGCTGCTCGGCCAGCGTGGCCAGCGCTCGCCAGGCCCGGCAGCGCAGCGCGTCGTGCGGCAGCGTGGTGCTGGCCTGCTCCAGCAGTTTCTGCGCCTTGCCCCACAGCTGCAGCCGCAGGCAGGCGATGCCGGCCAGGTACTGCAGCAGCGGCTCGCGCGGGTTCTGCTGCTGGGCGGTCTCGATGCGCGCCAGCCATTGCGGATCGACATCCGACAGGCTCCCCTCCAGGGCCCGCACCAGCTTGATTTCCAGCGTGTCGGCCAGGCTGCCCGGGGTGTCGACCAGCGTTTCCCAGGCCGGCAGCAGCCAGCTGCGCGCCAGCGTGGCGTCGCCGCCCAGCAGGCGCAGCCGTTCGGCCGCATGCACCGCCAGTTCGGGCATGCCGCGCTCGTTGGCGTCGAGCGACTGCCACAGCGCCAGCAGCTGGCTCACGTCGTGCGCCTGGTTGATCAGCTCGACGGCCAGCCCGCGCACGATGCTGTGCGCCGCCGACGGCGTGAAGGCGCGGTGCTTGATGAGCAGCCGTGCGGTGTCGAGCGCCGGCTGCGTCTGCTGCGCCAGCCGGGTGGCGCGCAGCCGGGTGCGCAGCGCCATGGTGCGGCGCGCGGCGCCCTGCGGCAGCTGCTCCAGCCAGGCGAGCGCCGCCGGCGCGTCCCGGTCCTGCAGGGCCCAGCTGGCAGCGCGCAGCTGGGCGCCTTCGCGGGCTTCCTGGGCGGGCGCCGAGGGGTTGGTGGCGGTCTGCTCCAGGGCCTGCTGCATGTGTCGGTCGCGTGCGGTGCGGTCCTGCAGCGAATGCGCGCTCTCGGCGGCGATCAGGTGGGCCAGGGCGCGCACCTGCACCGCATGGGCCAGGGGTTCGGCGCTGCCGACCAGCGCCTTTTCATGGGCGATGGCCGCCTCGGCCGCCTTGCGCGCGCGGATGAAGCGTCCGGCGGTGAGATGCGACAGCCCGTCGAGCAGCGCCACATGCATCGCACGCTCTTTCTGCTGGCTGCGCCAGCGGCCGGCCTGCACCGGCAGGTCGAGCAGCGCGGCCAGCGCGCGCAGCGCCAGATGCACCAGGGTGAAGCCGCCGAGCAGCAGCAGCAGCACCAGGTTCAGCGACAGGTCGATGCGGTAGGGCGGCCAGAACACGGTGATCGTGCCCTGGTTGTTGCCGGCGAAGAGCGCCACCGCGACGGCGACACCGAAGAGGGCGATGAACCAGAGGGCGGCGCGCATGTCGTGCGGGCCTTCAGCGTCCGGCCGCGGCGGTGGCCAGCGCCGACAGGGTTTCGGCGGGCTGCGGCATCGCGGTGCCGGCCATCTGCGCCTGCGCCTGGCCGAGGATCTCGACCGCGTGCGCGACACGGCGCGACGCCGGGTCGAAATACCGCTGCAGCGCCACCGCCGCGCCGGCCAGGTCGGAGCGCGCCGCGCCCGACTGCCGCGCCAGCACGCCCAGGCGCGCGTTCACCAGTTTCAGTTTCAGGTTCTCGCGCAGGAAGAACGACTGGTCGGGCGCCAGCAGCACCGCTTCGGGCTGGTCGATGCGGCTGACCCGCACCAGCCCGCGCGCTTCGTCGCGCACCGCGTACCAGGCCTGGCGCAGCGCGGCGCGCCACCACGGGTCGGCGGCCACGTCGGGTGCGCCGGCGGCCGGCACGGCGCCGTGCATGGCGGCACTCTGGGCGACCGCGTTCTGCAGCGGCATCTCGTCGACCAGCCGCGCCAGTTCGTCCAGGCGCGCCAGCAGGCCGGGCACGTCGGTGACGCTGGCGCTGCGGATGCGCTCGACATCGCGGGCGATGGCGCGCTGCACCGGCGCCAGCCGCGGCTGGGCGGCACGCGCGACACGCTGGTCGGCGCTGCGCAACGCCGCCAGCAAGGGCTC
>JAKONS010000568.1 GCA_022701845.1 Burkholderiaceae bacterium | reverse complement strand
AGGAAGCGCACGAGGTGCCGCGCTCGGCGCTGATCGACGCCGGCTACACCGAAGAGCAGCTCGACGGCAGCTGGCAGCCCTACCGGCCGGTGGGCTGCTCGGCCTGCAACGGCGGCTACAAGGGCCGCGTCGGCATCTACCAGGTGATGCCGGTCAACGAGGCGATGCAGGCCATCATCCTGCGCGACGGCAGCGCGCTCGACATCGCCCACCAGGCGCGCGCCGACGGGGTGCGGTCGCTGCGCGAATCGGGCCTGCACAAGGTGCGCATGGGCATGACCTCGCTCGAGGAAGTGCTCGCGGTCACCAATGAATAACCGGGCCGCCACGCGCGCCCGCCGGCGGCACGGTCTGCCCAGGAGCTGAACACCATGGCAACGGCCGCATCGCGGGGCATCAAGGACTTCGTCTTCGAGTGGGAGGGCCGGGACCGCCAGGGCAAGCCGGTGCGCGGCGAGATCCGCGCCAGCGGCGAGAACCAGGTGACCGCCACCCTGCGCCGCCAGGGCGTGGTGCCGATGAAGATCAAGAAGCGCCGGATGAAGACCGGCCGCAAGATCAAACCGAAGGACATCGCCATCTTCACCCGCCAGCTGGCCACCATGATGAAGGCCGGCGTGCCGTTGCTGCAGTCGTTCGACATCGTGGGCCGCGGCAACGCCAACCCCAGCGTGGCCAAGCTGCTCAACGACATCCGCCAGGACGTCGAGACCGGCACCTCGCTGTCGGGCGCGTTCCGCAAGCATCCGATGTACTTCAACAGCCTGTACTGCAACCTGGTCGAGGCCGGCGAGCAGGCCGGTATCCTGGAGTCGCTGCTCGACCGCCTGGCCACCTACATGGAGAAGACCGAGGCGATCAAGGCAAAGATCAAGTCGGCGCTGATGTACCCGATCTCGGTGCTGGTGGTGGCCTGCGTGGTGGTGTCGGTGATCATGATCTTCGTGATTCCGGCGTTCAAGCAGGTGTTCTCCTCCTTCGGCGCCGACCTGCCCGCGCCCACGCTGATGGTCATCGCGATGAGCGAATTCTTCGTCGCCTACTGGTGGCTGATGCTCGGCTTCGTGCTGGGCGTTTTCTACTTCCTGCGGCAGGCCTGGCGCCGCAGCGAGAAGTTCCAGCGCACGATGGACCGAGTCATCCTGCGCATCCCGGTGTTCGGCGCCCTCATCGACAAATCGTGCGTGGCCCGCTGGACGCGCACCCTGTCGACCATGTTCGCCGCCGGCGTGCCGCTGGTCGAGGCGCTCGATTCGGTGGGCGGCGCGTCCGGCAACTCGGTCTACCTGATCGCCACCGAGAAGATCCAGCAGCAGGTGGCCACCGGCACCAGCCTGACCGCGGCCATGAGCAACGCCAACGTGTTCCCGAACATGGTGCTGCAGATGTGCGCCATCGGCGAGGAGTCCGGCGCGCTCGACCACATGCTGGGCAAGGCGGCCGACTTCTACGAGTCCGAGGTCGACGAAATGGTGGCGGGTCTGTCGAGCCTGCTGGAGCCGATCATCATCGTGTTCCTGGGCACGCTCATCGGCGGCATCGTCGTCGCCATGTACCTGCCGATCTTCAAGCTGGGCCAGGTCGTCTGACGATGGCGGAACTGTCTCCGGCGTTCCTGGTTTCCGCGGCCGCGCTGCTCGGCCTGCTGATCGGCAGCTTCCTCAACGTGGTGGTGTACCGGCTGCCGCTGATGATGGAGCGCCAGTGGGCGGCCGAACTCGCCGAGGCGCAGGCCGCCGCCTCCGCCGAAGCGCCTGCCTCCACCTACACCGTGGCCCCCGAGGCCGAACCGTTCAACCTGGTGGTGCCGCGTTCGCGCTGCCCGCATTGCGGCCATGCGGTGGCCTGGTACGAGAACCTGCCGATCGTCAGCTGGCTGGCGCTGCGCGGCCGCTGCTCGGCCTGCAAGGGGCCGATCAGCGCGCGCTATCCGCTGGTCGAGGCCGCCACCGCGCTGGCCTTCGGCTTCTGCGCCTGGCGCTGGGGTGCCACCCCGGCGGCCGCGCTGTGGTGCGGTTTCTCCGCCGCCGTGATCGCCCTGGCACTGATCGACTGGGACACCACCCTGCTGCCCGACAGCATCACCCTGCCGCTGCTCTGGGCCGGCCTGCTGGCCGCCGCCCTGCAGTGGACGCCGGTACCGCTGGCCGACGCGGTGTGGGGCGCGGCTGCCGGCTACCTGTCGCTGTGGCTGGTGTACTGGGGCTTCAAGCTGCTCACCGGCAAGGAAGGCATGGGCTTCGGCGACTTCAAGCTGTTCGCGGCGCTGGGTGCCTGGTTCGGCTGGCCGGCGCTGGTGCCGCTGATCCTGATGGCCTCGGTGGTCGGCGCCATCGTCGGCATCGCGATGAAGCTGCGCAGCCGCCTGCGCGCCGGCGGCTATGTACCCTTCGGCCCGTTCCTGGCCGCGGCGGGGCTGGTCGGCATGGTGTTCGGCCCGCAGGCGCTGCTGCAGCTGGCGGGTCTCTGAGCGCGGCCGCCACGATGCGCTCGCTGGGCCTCACCGGCGGCATCGGCAGCGGCAAGAGTACGGTCGCCGGCATGCTGGCGGCACGCGGTGCGGTGGTCGTCGACGCCGATGCGCTGTCGCGCGCCACCACCGCCTCCGGCGGCAGCGCCATCGCCGCCATTGCCGCGCGCTTCGGTGCCGGGTTCGTCACCGCCGACGGCGCCCTCGACCGCGACCGCATGCGCGCCCTGGTGTTCGAGCAGCCGGCGGCGCGGCTGGCGCTTGAGGCCATCGTGCATCCGCTGGTGCAGCGGGCCACCGCCGACGCGGCCGTACATGCACGCGCATCCGGCGCGCGGCTGGTGGTGTTCGACATTCCGCTGCTGGTCGAATCCGGCCGCTGGGCGAGCCGTGTCGACCGGGTGCTGGTGGTCGATTGCGGCATCGACACCCAGGTGGCCCGGGTGATGGCGCGCAACGGGCTGGACGAAGCCTCGGTGCGCCGCATCGTGGCCTCGCAGGCCACCCGCGCCGCACGCCGCGCCGCCGCGGATTTCGTGCTTTTCAACGAGATGTCGACCATCGCGCAACTCGATGTTGCGGTGGGCTCGATCGCCC
>JAKONS010000556.1 GCA_022701845.1 Burkholderiaceae bacterium | reverse complement strand
CGGAAGCTCGCCGCGGAGTCCGATGCGGGATCCGGATCACCCGGCCGCCCGCTGCGGCACGAGGTCCGCATCACCTGCCCCATCCCGGGAAGAGGCGCCAGAGTCTCCCCGGCGCAGGCGAAGCCTCCTCCGCGGGAGGGTGGCGAACTACACGCAGCCGAACGCGCGGTGCGCCCGGAAGGCGCTTTATTCGCTGGTGAAGATGCTGCCCAGGCGGTCCATGCGCTCGAGCGCCATGCCGCAACCGCGCACCACGCAGGTCAGCGGCTCCTCGGCCACCAGCACCGGCAGGCCGGTTTCCTCGGCCAGCAGGCGGTCGAGGTCGCGCAGCAGGGCGCCGCCGCCGGTGAGCATCATGCCGCGGTCGGCGATGTCGGCGCCCAGCTCGGGCGGCGTCTGCTCCAGCGCGTTCTTCACCGCCGAGACGATGTTGTTGAGGGGGTCGGTCAGGGCTTCCAGCACTTCGTTGCTGCTGATGGTGAAGCTGCGCGGAACGCCTTCGGAGAGGTTGCGGCCCTTGACTTCCATCTCCTTGACCTCGGAGCCCGGGAAGGCGCTGCCGATGTTCTTCTTGATGGCCTCGGCGGTGGGCTCGCCGATCAGCATGCCGTAGTTGCGGCGGATGTAATTGATGATGGCCTCGTCGAACTTGTCGCCGCCGACGCGCACCGAGCCCTTGTAGACCATGCCGCCGAGCGAGATCACGCCGACCTCGGTGGTGCCGCCGCCGATGTCGACCACCATCGAGCCCGAGGCCTCGCTCACCGGCAGGCCGGCGCCGATGCCGGCGGCCATCGGTTCCTCGATGAGGTAGACCGCGGTGGCGCCTGCCGCCTCGGCCGCGTCCTTGATGGCGCGGCGCTCGACCTGGGTCGAGCCGCAGGGCACGCAGATGATGATGCGCGGGCTGGGGGTGAGCATGGTGCGGGGGTGCACCATCTTGATGAACTGTTTGATCATCTGCTCGGTGATCACGAAATCGGCGATGACGCCGTCCTTCATCGGGCGGATCGCCTCGATGTTGCCGGGCACCTTGCCGAGCATGGCCTTGGCTTCGCGGCCCACGGCCTGGATCACCTTCTTGCCGTGCGGGCCGCCTTCGTGGCGGATCGCGACGACCGACGGCTCGTCGAGGACGATGCCTTTGTCGCGCGCGAAAATCAGGGTATTGGCGGTACCGAGGTCAATGGCCAGGTCGGTAGAGAAGTACCGGCGGAAAGCTCCAAACATACGAATCCTCTGGGGGCACGGCCTGCTGTGCGCCTGCCGTCGCCGGTTGTGCGGTGTGGGGTACGGGTCGGATCGGGGCGAGCGGGTCGGCTTCGGCTCATTCGGCTGGACGACGAAACCTTCGGCGAGTTTTCGAAAGAACATTCCGCCGGATGTTCCGGCGAACGCCTCGACAAATGGGGCCGGCGCGGGGCGCGGGCGGTGCCTCCGGACGAAGGCGGGATAATACCCGATGCATCCGCGCCCGCCGAGCTTTCACGGTGCCGTGCGGCCTATTCCGGACTCCATTTCCTTCAGCTCCGGCGCCCCCGCGGCGCCCGCCCGCCATGGCCCTCACCCCCCAAGACATCGGCCGGATCGCCAACCTGGCCCGGCTCGAACTCCAGCCCGACGAAGGCGACCGCCTGCTCGGCCAGCTCAACGCGTTCTTCGCGGTGGTCGAGCAGATGCGCGCCGTCGACACCACCGGCGTCGAGCCGCTGGCGCACCCGGTCGCCGCCTTCGAGGACGTCGCCCTGCGGCTGCGCGACGACGCGGTCGGCCGCTTTCCCTCCCGCGAAGACAGCCAGCGCAGCGCGCCGGCGGTCGAGAACGGCCTGTTCCTGGTGCCGAAGGTGATCGAATGACCCACCCCACGACGACCGAACTGCACCACCTGGGCGTGGCCGAACTGGCCGCCCGCATCGCCGCCCGCGAGGTGTCGGCGGTGGAAACCGCGCAGCATTTCCTGGACCGCGCGCAGCGGCTCCAGCACCTGGGCGCCTATGTGGCCCTCGACGCCGACGCCACCCTGGCGCAGGCGCGCGCCGCCGACGCCCGCATCGAAGCCGGCACCGGTGGCCGCCTGGAAGGCGTGCCGATGGCCCACAAGGACATCTTCGTCACCCGCGACTTCCCCACCACCGCCGGCTCGAAGATGCTCGCCGGCTACCGCTCGCCCTTCGACGCCACCGTGGTCGAGCGGCTGGCGGCGCAAGGCGTGGTCACCCTGGGCAAGGCCAGCTGCGACGAGTTCGCCATGGGCTCGGCCAACGAGAGCGTGGCGGTGCCGGCGGCCGGTTTCGACGGCCCCCGCACCCCGCTCAACCCCTGGGACGCCGGCCGCGTGGCGGGCGGCTCGTCGGGCGGCAGCGCGGTGGCGGTGGCCGCGCGCCTGGCGCCGGCCGCCACCGGCACCGACACCGGCGGCTCGATCCGCCAGCCGGCGGCCTTCTGCGGCATCACCGGCATCAAGCCGACCTACGGCCGCGCCTCGCGCTACGGCATGGTGGCCTATGCGTCGAGCCTGGACCAGGCCGGCCCGATGGCCCGCTCGGCCGAAGACTGCGCCCTGCTGCTGTCGGCCCTGTGCGGACCCGACCTCGACCGCGACTCGACCTCGGTCGACCGCCCGGCCGAGGACTATTCGCTGGCCCTGCACCACGACCTGGCCGGCCTGCGCATCGGCATTCCGAAGGAGTTCTTCGGCGAAGGGCTGGAGCCCGGCGTGCGCGCCGCGGTGGACGCGGCGCTGGCCACCTACCAGCGCCTGGGCGCCACGCTGGTGCCGGTGTCGCTGCCGCGCACCGAGCTGTCGATTCCGGTGTACTACATCATCGCGCCGGCCGAGGCGTCGTCCAACCTCAGCCGCTTCGACGGCGTGAAGTTCGGCCACCGGGCCAGCCACTACACCGACCTGCTCGACATGTACAAGAAGACCCGCGCCGAGGGCTTCGGCGACGAGGTCAAGCGCCGCATCATGATCGGCACCTACGTGCTCAGCCACGGCTACTACGACGCCTACTACCTGCAGGCGCAGAAGATCCGCCGCATGATCGCCGACGACTTCCGCCAGGCCTTCGCGTCCTGCGACGTCATCGCCGGCCCGGTCGCCCCGAGCGTGGCCTGGAAGATCGGCGACAACGCCGACGACCCGGTGGCCAACTACCTGGCCGACATCTTCACCCTGCCGGCATCGCTCGCCGGCCTGCCGGGCATGAGCCTGCCGGTCGGTTTCGCGACCGCGGCCGGCGGCGGCGAGATGCCGGTGGGCCTGCAGCTCATCGGCAACTATTTCGGCGAATCGCGCCTGCTCAACGCGGCGCACCGCTTCCAGCAGGCCACCGATTTCCACTTGCGCGCACCGGAGGGCATCTAGGCCATGGCGTCTCTTCTCGTCCAGGGCTACGAAGTCGTGATCGGCTTCGAAACCCATACCCAGCTCTCGACCGCGTCGAAGATCTTCAGCCGCGCCCCGACCGCCTTCGGCGCCGAGGCCAACACCCAGGCCGCGCCGGTCGACCTGGCGCTGCCCGGCACCCTGCCGGTGATGAACCGGGGCGCGGTCGAACGCGCCATCCAGCTCGGCCTGGCGCTCGGCTCCACCATCGCGCCGCGCAGCGTGTTCGCGCGCAAGAACTACTTCTACCCCGACCTGCCCAAGGGCTACCAGATCAGCCAGTTCGAGATCCCGGTGGTGCAGGGCGGCAGCGTCGAATTCCTGCTCGGCGACGAGAAGAAGTCGGTGCGGCTGGTGCGTGCGCACTTGGAGGAAGACGCCGGCAAGTCGCTGCACGAGGACTTCATCGGCATGAGCGGCATCGACCTGAACCGCGCCGGCACGCCGCTGCTGGAGATCGTCACCGAGCCCGACATGCGCAGCAGCGCCGAGGCGGTGGCCTATGCGCGCGAACTGCACAAGATCGTCACCTGGATCGGCATCTGCGACGGCAACATGCAGGAAGGCTCCTTCCGCTGCGACGCCAACGTGTCGGTGCGCAAGCCCGGCGCCGCGCTCGGCACCCGCCGCGAGATCAAGAACCTCAACAGCTTCAAGTTCATGCAGCAGGCGATCGACTTCGAGATCCGCTGGCAGATCGAGGAGATCGAGGACGGCCGCGCGATCCAGCAGGCCACCGTGCTGTTCGACCCGGACACCGGCGAGACCCG
>JAKONS010000110.1 GCA_022701845.1 Burkholderiaceae bacterium | reverse complement strand
GCCAACCCGGTGACGCGGGGTGTCGCGGCACTCGAGCGGGGTCTGGCGCTGCTCGGAGAAGTCAAGACCGAGCGCGGTGGTGCGTGGACGCCGGCGGGCAGCGAGCTCTCTGCCGAACCGTTGATCGAGTGGCGGGGTGTGCAGGTCGCCTATCGCGAAGGAACCGCACCCGCGCTCGATGGAATCGACCTGTCGATTCGCCGTGGTGAGGTGGTCGCCTTCGTGGGCCCTTCGGGCTCGGGCAAGACCACCCTGGTCAACTTGCTGCCCCGGTTCGTATTGCCCGGCAGCGGCTCGGTGCGGGTGGCCGGCCACGATGTCGCCGATTGGGACCTGCAGGCATTGCGCGATCGATTCGCCATGGTCAGTCAGGACGTCGTGATGCTGAACGACACCGTTGCCGCCAACATCGCCATGGGTCAGCCGCAGGATCGTGAACGTTTGCAGCGGTGCCTGGAGGATTCCAATCTGGCCGACCATGTGGCCCGGATGCCGAACGGCATGGATACGGTGGTGGGGCATAACGCCTCCGAACTGTCCGGCGGGCAACGCCAACGCCTGGCGATCGCCCGGGCGCTCTACAAGGACGCACCGATCCTGATCCTCGACGAGGCCACGTCGGCGCTCGACACCGGATCCGAGCGGCTGGTGCAGGTGGCATTGCAACGCGTGATGCGCGGACGGACCACGCTCGTGGTCGCCCATCGTCTATCCACGATCGAGCATGCGGACCGCGTCGTGGTCATGCAGCAAGGAAGGATCGTGGAGCAGGGCACGCATGCAGACCTGTTGCGCGCCGACGGGCTGTATGCGCGGTTGCATTCGCCCGCCGCGGGTACTCCTGCAATTTGATTGACCCAATGCGTGCGGAGCGCATTGGGACTATTGCCCGACAATGCGGGCGGTGCCACCTTCGAGGTCACGAACAGCGGCTTTATTCTCGTATTGGCTTCTACTCGGATTAAGGCCGAATCGCTGCCGGCTTCAACCACTTCCAAAAATAGACCATGGCAACAAATCCTCAGCCTGCATTGCAAAAACGAGGCGGCGTACGCTCGATCCTGCAAACCGTCGTGGTGTTGATGGTGCTGGCAGCGCTGGCGACTTTGTATTGGAAGGCTTCGGGCGGAAAAGATTCGAACGACATCAACAGTCATCGAATCATCATTGCCGAGTGTTGGAAAACGGTGGGACGCGACGCTCCAAGTCCGGAAGTGGTCAAGGAGCGTCAGGCGCAATGCGAGCGCATGGAACGCGGGTTCGCGCGGATGTACGGGAGCGGGGCCTAGCGCATCGCCGGTTCCCCGATCGCACTCAACTCCTGCCGGCGATAACCGTCGTCAGACGCGAATCTTGCCGACGATCTTGTCCAGCGTGAGTGGGTAATCGCGAATGCGCACGCCGCAGGCGTTGTAAACCGCGTTCGCAATGGCCGCCGCGCTGCCACACAGGCCCAGTTCGCCAACCCCCTTGGCCTTCATCGGCGAAGACTTCGCGTCTACCTCGTCCATGAAGAAAACATCTTGAACAGGCACATCGGCATGTACCGGTACCTGGTATTCCGCCAAGTCGTGGTTCACGAAATATCCGTGGCGAACATCGACGATGGCTTCCTCCATCAGTGCCGCACCGAGCCCCATCGTCATGGCGCCGATGACCTGACTGCGGGCCGTCTTGGGATTGAGGATGCGGCCCGCGGCGAACGCTCCGCTCATACGGCGCACACGCACTTCACCGGTGAACGAGTCCACGCCGACTTCCGCGAAATGCGCTCCGAACGTCGCCTGCGCATATTTCTTCGTCAGCTCTCCGAACTCGATGTAATCCTCGACAGTGATGCCCTCGGAACCCGCAACCTCGGCCAAGGATTTCGATTGACCATTCGCCGACACATTACCGTCGGAGAAAGTCGCCGATTCCGGCTTGAAGCCGGCGCGCTTTGCAACCGTCTCCCGAAGCTTGACGCAGGCTGCATATACACCTGCCGTCGAACTGTTGCCGCCCCACTGACCACCGGATCCGGACGACGCAGGAAAGTCGGAGTCACCCAGGCGGACCGCAATGCGTTCGAGGGGTACGCCTAGCATTTCGGCAGCTGTCTGCGCGATGACGGTGTAGCTGCCCGTACCGATATCGGTCATGTCGGTGGAGACGGTAATCGTCCCGCGCCGGTCGATGGAAACCCGGGCGCCCGACTTCATCGTCACATTGCCGCGAAACGCCGACGCCATGCCCATACCGATCAGCCACCGGCCTTCGCGCATCTGGCCGGGTAGGGCATTGCGCTTTTCCCAACCGAACCGCTGCGCGCCCGTGCGCAGGCAACCGACGAAGTCACGGTGCGAGAACATGCGGCCGGGCTTTTCCGGATCCACCTGGGTGTCGTTGACGATGCGCAAGGCGACCGGGTCCATCTTCAACGTCTCGGCCAACTCGTCCATGGCGATCTCGAGCGCCATCAGGCCGGGCGCTTCTCCTGGCGCCCGCATCGCGTTGCCTTCGGGAAGATCCAGCGTGGCGAGCCGGTGCGATGTCATGCGGTTGGCTCCCGCATACAGCAACCGCGTCTGCAGTGCGGCAGCTTCCGGCTGTCCGCCGGGAAGATCGCCGGACCATGACTCGTGACCGATGGCATTGATCTTTCCGTTGGCGTCCGCACCGATGCGGATGCGCTGGATGGTCGCCGGGCGGTGCGTGGTGTTGTTGTAGATCTGGGGCCGGGCCAGGGCGACCTTCACCGGACGGCCGGCGGCGCGCGCAGCGAGTGCAGCCATCACCACGTCGCTGCGGATCCAGAGCTTGGATCCGAACCCACCGCCGACATAGGTCGAAACGACGTGGAAATTGGTTTTCGGCAGACTGAAAATTTCGGCCAGGTCGCGGCGGGCCCAATCGATCATCTGGTTGCTGGTCCAGACGGTGAGTTTGTCGCCGACCCAGGATGCGATCGTCGCGAAAGGCTCCATGGCCGAATGGCTTTGATCCGGTGTGGTGTAGGTCTGGTCGACCTTCACGCTGGCCTTTGCAAAGGCGCCGTCGAAGTCACCGACGGCGGTGTCGGCCGGATCGCTCATCTTGGGCTTCACCGCTGAGCCGCGCTCCGCTGCCAGGTCGAACTTTCCGGCGCTCTTTTCGTAATCGACCCGAATGAGTTTCGACGCCGCGCGCGCATTTTCGAAGGTGTCGGCGACGACGATAGCGACTGCCTGGTCGAAGTGGTCGACTTGGGGTCCAGCCAGCAGCTTCGCCGTAATCGCTTTGGCCTTGCCGACTTTGCCGGCGTTCTCGTAAGTGACGACCGTGATGACGCCCGGAGCAGCCTTGGCAGCCATCGTGTCCAGGCGAACGATGCGACCTTTGGCAATCGCCGCGCCGAGGATTACGCCGTATGCCTGGTCCGCCACGACGTCGTGGCGCTCGTACGCATAAGGTGCGGTGCCGGTCGTTTTTCGCGGGCCATCGATGCGATCGTGTGGCTGGCCAACGACCTGCAGGCGATCGATGGGATTCTGGGTGGCTGGGGTATCGAATTTCATGTGTTCAGCCTCGGGCTTCTTGTAAAACGGAGGCGAGCGTGCGTTGGATCAGCAGCGGCTTGAAGGCGTTGTGTTCGCTGGTGCGCGCACCCGCGAGCGTCGCTTCGGCAATGGCATCGGCACCGGTTTTGGCTTCTGCAGCCTCCACCCGCCAGGGCTTGTGCGCCAGACCCCCATAGGCAAAACGCCCACGACCGTCAGGCTGAACGATCGCAGCGACAGACACCAACGCGAACGCATAGGAGGCGCGGTCGCGCACCTTCCGATAGATATGCTTGCCCCTCACCGGCGGGGGCAAGGTCACCGCCGTGATGATTTCATCCTTCATCAGTGCGGTTTCGATGTGCGGCGTATTGCCAGGAAGTCGATGGAAGTCCGCGATGGGAATGGTGCGTTGCGTACCGTCCGCACGTACCGTTTCCACCTGCGCATCGAGTACGCGCATGGCGACCGCCATATCGCTCGGGTGCGTAGCGATGCAGTGTTCGCTCGTGCCTAGAATCGCGAGGTTGCGGTCGATGCCGCCGATTGCCGAACAACCGGTACCCGGTTCGCGCTTGTTGCACGGCTTGGTGGTGTCGTAGAAATATGGGCAGCGCGTGCGCTGCAGCAAATTGCCGCCCGTGGTGGCCTTGTTCCGCAATTGGCCGGAAGCACCCGAAACCAGTGCGCGGCTGAGAACCGCATAGTCGCTTCGCACTTTCGGATGTGCCGCCAGATCCGTGTTGCGAACAACGGCACCGATGCGCAGACCGCCCGATGGCATGGTTTCCACCCGATTCAGATCGAGGCGGTTGATGTCGATCAAGTGAGCTGGCGACTCGATCTGCAGCTTCATCAGATCCAACAGGTTAGTGCCACCTGCAATCAGACGTGCGCCAGGCTTCTGCGACAGCGCGCGCGCTGCGTCGGCTGGGGTCTGTACACGCTCGTAGGTAAAGGTCTTCATCCCTGAGCTCCCGAAACTTCCGTGACCGCATCGAGGATGTTCGCGTATGCACCGCAACGGCAAATGTTTCCGCTCATGCGTTCTTTGATTTCTTCGGGCGAGGCTTTTTGCAGCGCCGTGATGTCGACGCTCACATGGCTGGGCACACCCGCCTTGATTTCCTCAAGCGTTCCAATCGCCGAACAGATTTGGCCGGGAGTGCAGTAGCCGCACTGAAAGCCATCGTGTTTGACAAATGCGGCTTGCATTGGATGGAGTTGTCCTGGGCGGCCAAATCCTTCGATGGTTGTGACCTCGTCGCCATCGTGCATCACTGCGAGTGTCAGGCAGCTGTTGATGCGTTTGCCGTTCACCATGACGGTACAGGCACCGCACTGACCATGGTCACAACCCTTTTTGGTACCTGTGAGCTGTATGTGTTCGCGAAGCGTATCCAGCAGAGTGGTACGCGTATCAAGTTTCATCGAATGGCTACGGCCATTGACGGTTAGCGTGACCGGCATTGTTGGGATGGCGGTTGGCGCTGGCGAGGCGGCTGTCTTCGCTACCGGCGGCACGACAGTGGATGATGCTGGCTGTGCGTCGGCGGTCGGGAAGGCTACAACTGCTGCAGTCCCGAGGCCGGTGGCGACCACCGTGCGGCGGCTTACCTCGGGCGTGTAGAAATTGGATGTTTTCATCGTGGGAGCGCGATAGGGCGCTTCGGCTGTAGTGATATCTCGACTGACGCTACGGTCTTCTCAAGTCGAGATGTGTAGGACGTATGGCTCGGGTCTTGTCCAACTAAGCTGCAATCGTGCTATAGTCGAAGGCTGCCCTGATGCAACCGTCGCGAAAGCGCCGCAAAGCTTGGGGCGGAGCAGCCAAGAGTCCTGGTTGCGGTTTGCAGATGGCTGGTTTGTTCGAAAATTAATTTTTTCAAC
>JAKONS010000527.1 GCA_022701845.1 Burkholderiaceae bacterium | reverse complement strand
CCGACCACGGCCGACGCCGCCAGCACCATGCCCAGCGCGGCGGTGTCGAGCCAGCGCGACAGCACCAGCCAGGCCAGCCAGGCCCAGAGCGTGCCGGCGGTGCCGGGCGCGACCGGCGACAGGCCGGAGCCGAATCCCAGGGCGATCCAGTGCGCCGGGTGGGTGCGCATGAATCGTGCGGTGGCGCGCAGCGGCGCGGCGGCAGCGGCGGCGGGCGCGGCCGGGGACGGGGTGAAGGGCTCGGCGTGCATGGCCAGATCGTAAGGGGAGGGGTGGTCAGCCGAAGTGGTCGAAGCCGGCGAAACGCTGGCGCAGCGGCGTGCCGTCGGCGGCCAGCAGCCGCAGGCCGGCCTCGGCCTCCTCGATGCGGCCGATACGGCTGACCGGCGTGGCGGCGGCGTGGCCGGCGGCCTCGACCGCGGCGCGCCGGTGCGGCGGCGCGGTGAAGGCCAGCTCGTAGTCGTCGCCGCCGGCCAGCACGCAGGTCAGCGCCCAGTGTTCGTCGCAGGCGCCGCTGCCGGCGGCCAGCAGCGGCAGTGCCCGCGCCGTCTCGATGGTGGCGCCGACGCCGCTGGCCTGCAGCACATGGCGCAGGTCGCCCAGCAGGCCGTCGCTGATGTCGATGGCGGCGCTGGCGATGCCGCGCAGCGCCTGGCCCAGCGCCACCCGCGGCGTCGGGGTCTCCATGCGGGCGCGTGCCGCCTCGAAGGTCGGGCCGTCGAGCGCCAGCGTGCCGCGAAAGCCCTCCAGCGCCAGCCGCGCATCGCCCAACGTGCCGCTCACCCACAGGTCGTCGCCGGGCCGGGCGCCGGAGCGCAGCAGGGCCTGGCCGGAAGGCACCTCGCCGAAGACGGTGATGCAGATGTTGAGCGGGCCGCGGGTCGTGTCGCCGCCGACCAGGTCGCAGTCGTGCGCATCGGCCAGCGCCCACATGCCGCGTGCGAAACCGGCCAGCCAGGCCTCGTCGGCCGACGGCAGCGCCAGCGCCAGGGTGAAGGCCAGCGGCCGCGCGCCGACGGCGGCCAGGTCGCTCAGGTTGACCGCCAGCGCCTTGTGGCCGAGCCTGGCCGGCTCGACGGTCGACAGGAAATGCCGGCCCTCCACCAGCATGTCCGACGACACCGCCAGCTGCTGGCTGGCGGCCGGTGCCAGCAATGCGCAGTCGTCGCCGACGCCGAGCGGCGAGCGCCGCGCCGGGCGGTGGAAATAGCGGGAGATGAGGTCGAATTCGCCCATGGGTCGCTCGGGGGTGGGCGGCGCCGGATGCGGCCGCGGTCGCGGTGACGGGCTGCGAGGATAGCGCGCGGCCCGGGCCGGCCTGGGACAATGCCGCGCATGTGGATGCTGCTGGCCTCGTTGTTGTTCGCCGTCATGGGCGTGTGCGTGAAGAAGGGCTCGGCCTCCTTCAGCAGTGCCGAGCTGGTGTTCTGGCGCGGCGTCGTCAGCGCGGTGGTGATCGGCATCCTCGCGCGCTCGCGCGGGGTCGATCTGCGTACCCGGCATTTCGGGCTGCACGCGTCCCGCAGCGTGGTCGGCGGCATCTCGATGTGCGCCTGGTTCTACGCCCTGGCCTGGCTGCCGCTGGGCGCGGCCATGACGCTCAACTACCTGAGCAGCGTCTGGGTGGCGCTGTTCCTGGTCGGCGCGGGTTTCGTCGCCTATGTGGCGGGCGTCGGCCGGGGCGACGACACGCGCCTGCCGACCGGCCAGCTGGCACTGCTGGCGACGGTGGTGGCCGGCTTCTCGGGCGTGGTGATGATCCTCAAGCCCACCGCCGACCCGCAGGCGCTGGGCGCGATCCTGGTCGGCCTGCTGTCGGGGCTGCTGGCGGCTTTCGCCTATCTGCAGCTGGTGGCGCTGTCGCGGGTCGGCGAGCCGGAGCTGCGGGTGGTGTTCTTCTATGCGGTGGCGTCGGCGATCCTGGGCGGGCTGTGGATGCTGTTCACCGGCATCTCGCCGTGGCGCTGGGCCAACGCGGGATGGCTGCTGGCGATCGGTTTGTCGGCGGCGTTCGCCCAGCTGGCGCTGACCCGGGCCTACGGCGCCACGCGCTCCCAGGCCGAGACGCTGGTGGTGGCCAACCTGCAGTACAGCGGCATTCTGTTCGCGGTGCTGTTCGGCATCTGGTTTTTCGACGAGACCGTCGATGCGGTGGGCGGGGCCGGCATCGCGGTGGTGGTGCTCAGCAGCATCGCCGCCACCGTCATCCGCGACCGGATGTTCCCCAAGGCGCCGGCAGAAGAGCACTGAGCGGCGTGCCGCTCACAGCACCTTCACCGCCCGGCCGATGAACTGCACCGGCCCGGTCGGCCGGTTGGTCGGCGAGCCCTTGGCGGGCTCCAGCGTCAGCTCGAACAGCTGGTTGGCCTCGAGCGGCGGCAGCGACGCCAGCGGCACGTGGATCACCTCGCCGGGCTTCACCAGGCCGAGCGAGACCGGACCCTTCCAGGCGTCGGCCTTGGTCCAGAACTGCAGCGATTTCTCGGCCGGCACCGCATCGCGGTTCAGCGGGATCAGGTCGACCGAGCCCCGGCTGCTGGCCTGCACCACCCAGCCGGGGGCCTTGTCCAGCGGTGCCACCAGCACCACCATGAACTGCGGCGCGCCACCGCGCGGCGGGCGCACTGCCAGCACCGAGGCCATCACCACCGCCGCCGCGCAACCGGCCGCGGCCAGGCCGCGCCACAGGGCCAGGTTGTGCCACCAGCCGGCGGCGGTCGTGGCGACCGACACGGCGCGGGCCGGCGGCACCGGCGCGGCGGGCGCCGCGGCGCGCTCCAGGCCGGCCACGCTGTGGGTGATGCGCTCCCACAGCGCGGCACCCGGCTCGGCCGGCTCGACCAGAGCGGTCAGCGGCAGCAGCCGTGTTTCCCAGGCCTCGACCGCCCGGCGCAGGGCGGCATCGTGCGCGAGCCGCGCTTCCACCGCACGGCGCTCGGCCGCCGGCAGGGTGCCGATCACGTATTCGCCGGCCAGTGCCTGCAGCGCAGCGTCGTCGCGGTCGGGTGAGAAATCGTCGGTGGTCGTCATGCCATGCACTCCCGCAATGCGGCGAGGCCGCGGGTGATCCAGGCCTTGACGGTGCCGAGCGGGGTGTTCAGCCGCTCGGCGATCTCGCGGTGCGAGCAGCCGTCGAGATAGGCGTAGAGGATGCAGTCGCGCCGTGGCTCCGGCAGGCCCTGCAGGCAGCCGTCGAGGCGGCCCAGGTCGGCCCGGCGCTCGTGCGGATCGGGCGCCTGGGCATAGGCGGCGAGGGCGGCGGCATCGTCCACGGCGTTGGCGGTTTCTTCTTCGAGCGCGACCTCGCGGCCGGTGTCGCGCACATGGTTGAGGGCGCCGTAGCGCACCACGCTGTAGATCCAGCCCCGGGCCGCACCGCGCTCACCGTCGTAGGTGGACGCGCGCTGCCAGATCTTCACGAAGGCATCGTGCAGCACGTCCTCGGCCAGGGCCCGGTCGCGCACGATGCGCAGGGCGACACCGAGCAGCTTGCGGCTTTCATGGTGATAAAGCCGCTGCAGCGCATGGCGGTCGCCCTGCGCGCATGCGCTCAAGGCTGCTTCATGGTCGAAGGCGGGGTCTGCGGTGGTGTCGGTGGCATGCACGGCGGCTATCGTAGCCGCCCGCCTGCGCCGTCTTTATGCGGCTTTCCAGAAGATGTAGTCGGCCTGGTACGGCACGGTGGCCTTCTGGCCCTTGTTGGCGGGGGTGCAGGCCATGGCCGGCGGCACGCCGCCGGTGAGCGCCACCCGCTGGATGTAGGTCACGCCGGTCATCGCGCCGGCGCCCATGGCCGGGTTGGCCTTGACCAGCTGGAACGGCAGGTTGCCGGTGCCGGCGGGCGCGACCGCGACCTGGGTGGCGGTGACCTTCGAGCCGTCCATCGACTCCCAGGTGGCCGGGGGGCCGTAGTACTTGCCGACCTGCTTTCCCATGCGGTCCGACAGGGTGGCCACCGGGCCGACGAAGAACCATTCGGTCTGGCCGGGCATGTTGGCCTTGTCGCGGCATTCGTAGTTGATGTCGCCCTTGCCGACGGTCTCCATCGCCACGCGGTTGCCGGCGGGCACCTGCACCGGCTGCGGCAGGTCGGCCTGCGAGAAGGTGCGCATGGTCGTCGGGGCCATGCTGCCGCAGGCGGTCAGCAGGGCGGTGCAGGTGAGCACGCCGGCGGCGGCGATGCGGGTACGGGCGGTGGTCATTGCTTTCATGGCGGTCTACTCCGGAAGGTTTGCGTCGGGGCGCACGATGCGCCGACACTGGGCTCTACCCACCGGGTGCGGGTTTGGATGCACCCGCCCGCCACATTTTTTCGACATGACGACCCCGCAAGACCCGAGCGCGCTCAAACATATTTTCGACAGCCGCCGTCTGCAGGCGATCGCGCGGGAGGCGTCGGCCGTCTGCCCCGGCTTCGACGCCGCGCGTTTTCTGGCGCTCTGCCACGACGGGCTCGACGCCCTGTCGCTGATGCAGCGTCTGCGCCGTGTCTCCACCAGTCTGCATGCGGCGCTGCCGGGCGACTACCCGCAGCGCGTGGCGGTGCTGCGCGCGCTGGCGCCGCGCATCGACAACCGTTTCGCCACGCTGGCCCTGGGCGACTATGTGGCGCTGTACGGGCTCGACGACGTCGACCTGTCGCTCGACACCCTGAAATTCCTCACACCCTTCGGCTCGTCGGAATTCGCGGTACGGCCCTTCCTGCTGCGCCATCCGCAGCGCACCCTCGACACGATGCGCACCTGGGCGCTCGACGCCGACGAGCATGTGCGGCGCCTGGCCAGCGAGGGCGCGCGCCCGCG
>JAKONS010000518.1 GCA_022701845.1 Burkholderiaceae bacterium | reverse complement strand
CGGAAGGCGGCGTCCTGGTAGGTCATCACCGGGAACTCGCCCAGGTCGATGCCGAGCGTGTTGCGGAACACGGTCTCGATCATTCCCTGGAACATCGCGCGGATGTCCTCCTCGGTCATGAAGGAGGTCTCGATGTCGATCTGGGTGAATTCCGGCTGCCGGTCGGCGCGCAGGTCTTCGTCGCGGAAGCACTTGGTGATCTGGTAGTAGCGGTCGAAGCCGGCCACCATCAGCAGCTGCTTGAACAGCTGCGGCGACTGCGGCAGCGCGAAGAACATGCCGTCGTGCACCCGGCTCGGCACCAGGTAGTCGCGCGCGCCTTCGGGCGTGCTCTTGGTGAGCATCGGGGTCTCGATGTCGACGAAGCCGTTGCCGTCGAGGAACTTGCGCACCTCCATCGCCACCTTGTAGCGCAGCATCAGGTTGCGCTGCATGTAGGGCCGGCGCAGGTCGAGCACCCGGTGGGTGAGGCGGGTGGTCTCCGACAGGTTCTCGTCGTCGATCTGGAACGGCGGGGTGACCGAGGCGTTCAGCACTTCCAGCGAATGCGCCAGCACCTCGATCCTGCCGCTCTTGAGGTTGTCGTTGACGGTGCCCTCGGGCCGGGCGCGCACCAGGCCGGTGATGCGCACGCAGAACTCGGTGCGCACCTCTTCGGCGACGGCGAAGGTCTCGGCGCGATCCGGGTCGCACACCACCTGCACCGAGCCTTCGCGGTCGCGCAGGTCGATGAAGATGACGCCGCCATGGTCGCGGCGGCGGTTGACCCAGCCACACAGGGAAACGGTTTCGCCCATCAGGGCTTCGGTCACGAGACCGCAGTAGTGGGAACGCATGGCCATGAGAAAAATTCCGGCGCCTGGAGGTGGCGCGTCAGACGGTCAGGGGAGAGGGAGACGGACGGGTGGGGCCAACCGGCACGACCACGCCCATCGAGACGATGTACTTGAGGGCTTCGTCGATGCTCATGTCGAGCTCGATGCAGTCGCTGCGCCGCAGCATCACGAAGTAGCCGCCGGTGGGGTTGGGCGTGGTGGGCACGTAGACGCTGAGGAAATCCTCGCGCAGGTAGGTGGCCACGTCGCCGCCGGGAGAGCCGGTGACGAAGCCGATGCTCCAGACGCCTTCACGCGGCCACTGGATCAGCACCGCCACGCGGAAGGCGTTGCCGCTTTCCGAGAACAGGGTGTCGGACACCTGCTTGACGCTGGAGTAGATGGAGCGCACCACCGGGATGCGGCCCAGCAGCGCGTCGCCCCACTTCACCAGCTTCTTGCCGACGAAGTTGCTGGTGATGGCACCGACCGACAGCACGATGGCGAGCGCCAGCAACACGCCGAAGCCCGGGATGTGGAAGCCCAGCAGCTTGTCCGGCTGCCAGTCGTTGGGCAGGATCAGCAGCGTCGTGTCGAGTTTGGCGATCACCCAGTCCAGCACGAACACGGTGATGGCCAGGGGCACGATCACCAGCAGGCCGGACAACAGCCATTTGCGCAAGGCGTTCATCCGGGATCAGTCCTTCTTGGCCGGAGCCGAAGGGGTGGGGGCCGGCGTGGCCGCCGGCGCCGATGCAGGCGCGGGTGCGGCGCCCGCAGCCGGTGCCGCCGCCGGCGCGGCCGATGCGCCTTCACCGGCGCTACCGCCACCGCTGGCTCCGCCCTCGCCGCCTTCGGATTTGGCTGCCGCCGGCGCGCCGGTGCTGTTGCCGCCGCGGAAGTCGGTGACGTACCAGCCCGAGCCCTTCAACTGAAAGCCTGCGGCGGTGACCTGCTTGCGAAAGGTGTCGGCACCGCACTGGGGGCAGACGGTCAGCGGTGCGTCCGACATCTTCTGCAGCGCATCCTTGGCGAAGCCGCAGGATTCGCACTTGTAGGCGTAGAGGGGCATGGGCGTGTGTCGGGGGTCTGGAAATGTCGCGCCGGGCCACCGGGAGCGGTGCCGCGCGATCGGTTGGGTCGCTGGAAGAGAACCGGCAATTATAGGCGGCGCAACCTGCCATCCGAAGACATCGACCGCCCTGTGCCGGCCGTCGTGCGGCATCCGGGCGACGGTCGCGCAGCCGTCAGGCCAGCCCTTCGGCCGGCCGGTGCGGCGTCTGCCGGTTGACGATGCCCTGCGGCGCCAGCGAGCCGGCCAGCATGCCGACCGCCGCCGCCAGCAGGCCGGCGAACTGCGGCGGCACCACCGCGCCCAGCGGCGTCGCCTGGCAGCAGCCCCAGGCGAGCAGGCCGAGCACGATCGACACCAGCGCGCCCTGGGTGGTGGCGCGTTTCCAGTACAGCCCCGCCACCAGCGGCACGAAGGCGCCCACCAGCGTGACCTGGTAGGCGCCCGACACCATTTCGTAGATCGAGGTGCCGCGGCTGGCGATGGCATAGGCCAGCACGCACAGGCTGAACACCAGCACGGTGATGCGCATGGTGCGCAGGTTCTGCCGGTCGGTGCCGCCGGGGCGGAACTGGCGCCAGATGTTCTCGGTGAAGGTGACGCTGGGCGCCAGCAGCGTGGCCGAGGCGGTCGACTTGATGGCCGACAGCAGCGCGCCGAAGAACAGCACCTGCATCACGAAGGGCATGCGCTCCATCACCAGCGTGGGCAGGATCTTCTGCGGATCGTCCTGCAGCAGCGCCTGCGCCCGCTCCGGCATGATGATCAAGGCGCTGGCCACCAGGAACATCGGCACGAAGGCGAACAGGATGTAGCAGACGCCGCCGATCACCG
The DNA here is from genome assembly GCA_022701845.1 of Burkholderiaceae bacterium. The sequence goes on along the minus strand of JAKONS010000518.1, from coordinate 8,727 downwards.
GCCCGCGGGTGGCGGCCCGGATGCCGTTGGCCGACATCACCCGCTGGAACACGTCCTGCTGCGGAATCGAGCCGAGCATCATGGTGATGGCCGCCGCGAAGAAGAACAGCATGTCGTGCAGGCTGGGCTCGGGCCAGAAACGGAACAGGTCGCGGCTGGTGGCGAAGTCGATCACCTTGCCGGCGCCGCCGGCCATGTCGCCCGCGAAATACGCCAGGATGGCCAGGCCCGCCACCAGGATGATCATCTGCATGAAGTCGGTGACCGCCACCGACCACATGCCGCCGAACAGGGTGTAGGCCAGGATCGAGGCCACCCCCAGCGCCATGCCCGCCGGCACCGCGATGGCGCCGCCCGACAGCAGGTTGAACACCAGACCCAGCGCGGTCACCTGCGCCGACACCCAGCCCAGGTAGCTCACCATGATGATCAGCGAGCACAGCACCTCCACCCCCCGGCCGTAGCGCTCGCGGTAGTAGTCGCTGATGGTCAGCAGCGACATGCGGTAGAGCTTGCCGGCGAAGAACACGCCCACCAGGATCAGGCAGGTGCCGGCGCCGAACGGGTCTTCGACCACGCCGTGCAGCCCGCCCTCGATGAAACGCGCCGGAATGCCCAGCACGGTTTCCGAGCCGAACCAGGTGGCGAAGGTGGTGGTGACGATCATCGCCAGCGGCAGGTGGCGGCCGGCGATGGCGAAGTCGGCGGTGTTCTTCACCCGCCGGGCCGCGAGCAGGCCGATGGCGATGGTGACGGCCAGGTAGACGAAGACGAGGGTCAGCAGCACGGGATGCTCCGGCGGAAGGACGTAAAAAAGGCGGCCAGGCCGCCGGGGTTCAGAAGATGCGCACGCGTATCACGAACTGCATCACCAGCAGACCCAATACAAAACCCATGCCACCGTAGATCAGCCGCTGCAGCAGCCGGTTGGTGCGCTGCTGGGCCCGCAGCAGTTCCGCCGTCAGCGACTGCTGCTGCGCATCGGTGGAGCGTTGCTGCAGGTAGTCGTGCAGCAGGCGCGGCAGTTCGGGCAGCAGCTTGGCGTAGTGCGGCGCCTGGTCGCGCAGCGCGGTGAACAGCTTCTTCGGGCCGATCTGGTCGATCATCCACTTCTCGAGGAAGGGCTTGGCGGTGCTCCACAGGTCGAGGTCGGGGTCGAGCTGGCGGCCCAGGCCTTCGATGTTGAGCAGCGTCTTCTGCAGCAGCACCAGCTGCGGCTGGATCTCGACCTGGAAGCGGCGCGAGGTCTGGAACAGCCGCATCAGCACCATGCCCAGCGACAGCTCCTTGAGCGGCCGGTCGAAGTACGGCTCGCACACCGCGCGTATCGCCGACTCCAGCTCGTCGATGCGGGTGTGCGCCGGCACCCAGCCCGACTCCACATGCAGCTCGGCCACCCGCTTGTAGTCGCGGCGGAAGAAAGCGGTGAAGTTCTGCGCCAGGTAGTCCTTGTCGAACTCGGTGAGCGTGCCGACGATGCCGAAATCGAGCAGCACATAGCGGCCGAGCGACTGCGGATCGATGCTCACCTGGATGTTGCCCGGGTGCATGTCGGCGTGGAAGAAGCCGTCGCGGAACACCTGGGTGAAGAACAGGGTGACGCCGTCGCGCGCCAGCCGCTTCATGTCGACGCCGGCCGCGCGCAGGCGCTCGACCTGGTTGATCGGCACGCCCTTCATCCGCTCCATCACCACCACGTCCGGATGGCAGAAATCCCAGAGCATCTCGGGAATCTGCACCAGGTCGAGGCCGGCCATGTTGCGGCGCAGCTGGGCGGCGTTCGAAGCCTCGCGCACGAAATCGAGTTCGTCGTGCAGGTACTTGTTGAACTCGCCCACCACCTCGCGCGGCTTCAGGCGCTTGCCGTCGGCCGACAGGTTCTCGATCCAGCCGGCCATCATGGCCATCAGCGCCAGATCCTTCTCGATGGCGGCCAGCATGCCGGGCCGGCGCACCTTGACCGCCACCTCGCGCTCGACGCCGTGGCGGTCGCGCAGCACCGCGAAGTGCACCTGGGCGATGGAGGCGCTGGCCACCGGCACCCGGTCGAAGGACACGAAGACGCTGTCGATCGGGCGGCGGAAGGCGCGCTCGATGGTGGTCACCGCCACCTCGACCGGGAACGGCGGCACCCGGTCCTGCAGGCGGGCCAGCTCCTCGGCGATGTCGGCCGGCAGCAGGTCGCGCCGGGTGGACATCACCTGGCCCAGCTTGACGTAGATCGGCCCCAGGGTTTCGAAGGCCTCGCGCAGCCGCTGGCCGCGCGGCGCGTCGAGCCGGCGACCGATGGTGACGACGCGGGTGAAGGTGCGCAGCCAGGGCTGGCGGAAGTTGGACAGCACCAGCTCGTCCAGCCCGTAGCGCAGGGCGATCCACAGAATGGCCAGGCCCCGGAGAAAACGCGTCATGAAGGCCTAGGGAGTGGAGCGGTCGCCGGGCATCGGCGCGGCAGCGGCGGTGGATGCGGTATCGGCCGCGCCGCGTCGCGCGACGAAACCGCGCAGCGCCTCGGACACGCGGCGCGCGACCGCGCCGATGTAGTGGGCGGGCGTGTCGCCGACGAGGCGGGCCAGGTCTTCCTCGAGATCCCAGCGCACATGGTCGACCAGCCAGTTGATCTCGGCTGCGAACTGCACGTCGCCCTCGATGCGCACCGCCGGCTTGTCGCCGCGCAACGCGGCCTGGGCCAGCGAGAGCGGGTTTTCTTCGGTGATGGTGAGCGTCAGGTCGGGCACCAGGCCGTCGGGCGCGATGTCGAGCAGACCGGCCGGCGTGGCCTGCAGCCGCAGGGTGAAGCGGCGCCACTGCAGCAGCGCCACCCGCGACTTCTGCCGGGCCAGGCGGGCCATCGCCTCGGGCTCCTGCTGCAGCACATGGTTCAGCAGCAGCACCAGGCGGTGCTGGGCTTCGTCCTGCATCCAGCGCGGCGGCTGCACGCTGCCGAGCCTGTCGAGGACGCCGTCGAGAAAGGAAAACGGAGACTTTGGTTTATCCATGAAAAGGATTATCGCGTGGTCACTCGGGCAAAAAAAAGCCGTTCTACGGGAGAACGGCTGTCGGACCTGGGGAAAGCGCGACGGAACGGGCCTGTCGGCTCGTCCGCCTGCGCTTTCCGGAAGGAGCCGGAGGCGGCGGTTACTGCAGTGCCTGCACGCCAGCCACCAGCCAGCCGCTGCGGCCGTCCTTCGGCTTGGCCATGTTCCACACTTCGCGGAACGGGCTCGGGCCGGCGGACGGGTCTTCCTTGATGACACCGGAGAACTCGACGCTGGCCAGGTAGTCGTCGCCGGCGTCCTCGATGCCCAGCAGCGTCGATTCGAGCATGACCACCTCGGTCTTGTTGGGCTTGCCGCCCGACTGCGCTTCGCGCTCGGTGAGCTGCGCGCGGATCTCTTCGACCATGTTGTCGGTCATCATGGTGCGCAGGGTGGCGATGTCGGAACGGTCCCAGGCATCCTGCAGCAGCACGAAGTTGCGCTTGGCTGCGGTGAGGAAACCGTCGGCGTCGAAATCGGCCGGGACGCCCCAGCTCTGCGTGCCGGTGAGCGTGGACGACGCCTGGGCGGCACCGCCCAGCGACGAGCCGATCACCACACCGCCGCCCGCGGCACTGGTGCTGGCAGCGCGGGTGTCGAACGCGGCAGGAGCCGATTCCCACGGACGGGCCGATGCATCGTTGCCCACCTTGGCGGGGTTGTACTGCGCCGGGGTTTCGGCCGAACGCGGGGTGGCGCCGGCGCCCTGGAAGGCATAACCGCCGTTGCCGGCCGCGTTGCCGTTGGCGGCCTGATTGCGACGCCGCATGAAGAAACCGATGACCATCACCACCGCTGCGGCCAGCAGCAGGAACATCAGCATCTGGCCGAACGCACCACCCATGCCGAGCGAATGCGCCAGCCAGGCCAGGCCGAGACCGGCGGCCAGGCCACCCAGCATGCCGCCCCAGCGGCTGCGCGGTGCGGCAGCGGCCGGTGCTGCGGCGGGCGCGCCCGGACGCGCGGCGGCTGCGTTGTTGACGTTCTGGGGTGCCTGGGCGGGCGCGGCCGGCGGCGCCGCCTGGCGCTGCGTGACGTTGCTGGACTGGCGACCCATCGAACCGCCGCCGCCGAACCGGCGCGCGGCCTCGGCGTCGAGGCTGCCGAATAGCATGGCGCCGACCAGCAGCGCTGACAACAGTTTCATCATCTCGGATCTTCCTTTTCTTCTAGGGTGGCAAGTGGAGGCGCCAGGGGCGCTTTTCAACACTTGATTCCAACATGCAGGGCAGCGATGCCGCCAGTCATGTTGTGGTAGTCCACATGGCCAAAGCCGCTATTGCGCATGAGCGCCTTGAGTTCTTCTTGCGGCGGATGCATGCGGATGGATTCGGCCAGGTAGCGGTAGCTGGCGTCGTCGCCGGCCACCAGCTTGCCCAGCCGGGGGAGGATGTTGAAGGAGTACCAGTCGTAGGCCTTGCGCAGCGGTTGCGCGACCTGCGAGAACTCCAGCACCAGCAGCTTGCCGCCGGGCTTGAGCACACGGCACATCTCGGCCAGAGCCTTGTCCTTGTGGGTCATGTTGCGCAGGCCGAAGGCCACGCAGACGCGGTCGAAGGAAGCGTCGCCGAACGGCAGCTGTTCGGCGTCGCACACCGCGGTGGGCAGCGCCACGCCGGCGTCGAGCAGGCGGTCGCGGCCGGTGGACAGCATGGCGGCGTTGATGTCGGTGTGCACCACCTCGCCGGTGACGCCCACCTTCTTCGAGAAGGCCAGCGCCATGTCGCCGGTGCCGCCGGCGATGTCGAGCACCTTATGGCCCTGCTTCACGTCGGCCACCAGCACGGTGTAGGCCTTCCACGCGCGGTGCAGGCCGCCCGACATCAGGTCGTTCATGACGTCGTACTTGGGGGCGACCGCGTCGAAGACGCCACGCACGCGGCGGGCTTTCTCGGTCTCTTCGACCGTCTGGAATCCGAAATGGGTACTGCTCATGCAGCCATGCTAGGCGACGCCGGCCGCTTCGCGGCACATACCCCGGGAAGGGCAACGGGAATGCCGCCCGCAGCGGGGGCCGTCAGGCGCTGCACGCGCCACCCGCACCGCCGCTGCCGCCCGCGCCGCGCTTCGCCGGCATCGGCGCGTCGCGGTCCATGCCGGCTTCGGCCAGCCGCTGCTCGTAGCGCGCCCAGAATTCCGCCTGCCCCGCGCCGAGCTCGTGCAGGTAGTCCCAGGTGAACAGGCCGGTATCGTGGCCGTCGGAAAACGTCGGCTTGACCGCGTAGTGCCCGACCGGCTCCAGCGACACGATGGCCACGTCGCGCTTGCCGGTCTGCAGCGTCTCCTGCCCCGGGCCGTGGCCCTGCACTTCGGCCGAGGGCGAGAACACCCGCAGCAGCTCGAACGGCAGACGGTAGGAGGCACCGTCGGCGAAGGAAATCTCCAGCACCCGCGAGCGGGCGTGCAGGGTGATGGCGGTCGGTGTCTTCATGGCTGCAGCGGCGATGGGGTGGATCCGAACGCAGCGCCGAACCGGGTGGCCAGCGCCGCGTCGACCGCCGGCAGCCGGCGCACCAGCGCGGCTTCGTGGGCGGTGTCGCGTTCGCGTCGGGGCGGCGCCCACAGCGGCGCCGGGAAATGGCTGTCGTCCTCGAAACGCGCGACCACATGCCAGTGCAGGTGCGGCACCATGTTGCCGAGCGCGGCCAGGTTGATCTTCTCCGGCCGCAGCTCGCTGCGCAGCACCCGCTCGCACAGCGCGACGGCGTCCATGCACAGGGTCCGGTCGTCGTCCGACAGGTCGGAGAACTCGGGCACGTGGTCGGTCCAGACCACGCGATAGAACACCGGGAAGCCCGGCGCCTCGTCGGTGCGGATCAGCCGGAAGCGCGAACCCTTCCACACCGGCACGCCGCCGTCGCCCTCGCACAGCGGGCAGGCCGGCGCTTTCTTGATATCGACAGGATTCATGGAAACGGATCTTTCAGAAAGGCCGCCGCGCGCCGCCCCCCGCGGGGCGGAGGTGGGCGAAAACAGCCGGTGCGCAGCCCGGGGTCAGACCAGGACGCGCTCGATGCCGCCCCGGTTGGCCTCGGCCACATAGGTCTGCATCCAGTCGTCGCCGAGGATCTTGCGCGCCATCTCGACCACGATGTAGTCGGCTTCCAGCAGGCCGTTGCTCAGGTCCGCGCGGTAGCGGTTGAGGCCCTGCAGGCAGCTGGGACAGCTGGTGAGGATCTTCACGTCGGCATCGGCCGGCAGGCCGGCGCGCGCCTTCAGGTCGGCCTCGCCCTTCTGCAGTTCCTCGGCCTTGCGGAAGCGCACCTGGGTGGCGATGTCGGGCCGGGTCACGCCGAAGGTGCCGGATTCGCCGCAGCAGCGCTCGTTCTTCAGTACGTTGTCGCCGACCAGCGCCTTCACCGTCTTCATCGGGTCCTGCAGCTTCATCGGCGTATGGCAGGGGTCGTGGTACAGGTAGGCGCCGCCCGCCTCCAGCGTGATGCCTTTTTCGAGCAGGTATTCGTGGATGTCGATGATGCGGCAGCCGGGGAAGATCTTCTCGAACTGGTAGCCCTGCAGCTGGTCGTAGCAGGTGCCGCAGCTCACCACCACCGTCTTGATGTCGAGGTAGTTCAGCGTGTTGGCCACGCGGTGGAACAGCACCCGGTTGTCGGTGATGATCTTGTCGGCCGCGTCGAACTGGCCGCTGCCCTTCTGCGGATAGCCGCAGCACAGATAGCCCGGCGGCAGCACCGTCTGCACGCCGGCATGCCAGAGCATCGCCTGGGTGGCCAGGCCGACCTGGCTGAACAGCCGCTCCGAGCCGCAGCCGGGAAAATAGAACACCGCCTCCGATTCGGCGGTGGTCGCCTTCGGGTTGCGGATGATCGGCACGTAGTCGCGGTCCTCGATGTCGAGCAGCGCCCGCGCGGTCTTCTTCGGCAGGTTGCCCGGCATCTTCTTGTTGATGAAGTGCACGATCTGCTCGCGGATCGGCGCGGTGCCGACCGTCGCCGGCGGCCGCTTCACCTGCACATGGGCGAAGCCGCGCAGCAGGTTGTTGGCCATGCGCTGGGCCTTGAAGCCCACGCCCACCATGGCGCCGCGCACCAGCTTGATGGTCTCCGGGTTGGTGGCGTTGAGGAACAGCATCGCCGCCGCGTTGCCGGGCCGGAAACTCTTCTGGCCCATCTTGCGCAGCAGGTTGCGCATGTTCATCGAGACGTCGCCGAAGTCGATGTTGACCGGGCACGGCGTGACGCACTTGTGGCACACGGTGCAGTGGTCGGCCACGTCCTCGAACTCCTGCCAGTGCTTGATGCTGACGCCGCGGCGGGTCTGCTCCTCGTACAGGAAGGCCTCCACCAGCAGCGAGGTGGCGAGGATCTTGTTGCGGGGCGAATACAGCAGGTTGGCACGCGGCACATGGGTGGCGCACACCGGCTTGCACTTGCCGCAGCGCAGGCAGTCCTTCACGCTGGTGGCGATGGCGCCGATGTCGCTCTGCTGCAGGATCAGCGACTCGTGGCCCATCAGGCCGAAGCTCGGCGTGTAGGCGTTGCTCAGGTCGGCCAGCAGGCTGAAGTTGCCGCTGCGGTCGGCCTGCGCCATGCCCTCGTCGATCTGCGCCTGGCCGAGCGATGCGCGCAGCAGCTTGCCCTTGTTGAAGCGGCCCTCCGGGTCGACCCGGCGCTTGTAGTCGGCGAACGGGCGCAGCTCGGCGTCGGTCAGATATTCCAGCTTGGTGATGCCGATGCCGTGCTCGCCCGAGATCACCCCGTCGAGGCTGCGCGCCAGCACCATGATGCGGTCGACCGCGCCGTGGGCGGTCTGCAGCATCGCGTAGTCGTCGCTGTTGACCGGCAGGTTGGTGTGCACATTGCCGTCGCCGGCATGCATGTGCAGCGCCACCCAGACCCGGCCCTTGAGCACCCGCTGGTGGATGGCGGTGACCTCGTCGAGCAGCGGCACGAAGGCCGCGCCGGTGAATATCTGCTGCAGCGGTGCACGGATCTGGGTGCGCCAGCTGGCGCGCAGGGTGTGGTTCTGCAGCTGCGGGAACAGCGCCTCGACATCGTCGAGCCAGCCCTGCCAGCCGGCCCGCACCTCGCGCACCAGGGCCAGCGCCTGCGCCACCCGGCCTTCCAGCAGCTCGGCCGACGGGACGTCGCCGGATTCGTCGCTCTTGCCGAGCGGCAGGTTGCCGTTGGCGAAGAAGTCCTCCAGCGCGTCGGCCAGCGCCAGCTTGTTGCGCAGCGACAGCTCGATGTTGATGCGCTCGATGCCGTCGGTGTATTCGGCCATGCGCGGCAGCGGGATCACCACGTCTTCGTTGATCTTGAAGGCGTTGGTGTGGCGGCTGATGGCCGCGGTGCGCTTGCGGTCGAGCCAGAACTTCTTGCGCGCCTCGGCGCTGATGGCGATGAAGCCCTCGCCGCTGCGCGAGTTGGCGATGCGCACCACCTCGGAAGTCGCGCGGGCCACGTCGTCGGGGTTGTCGCCGACGATGTCGCCGAACAGCACCATCTTCGGCAGGCCGCCGTGGTGCTTGCTCTTGGTGGCGTAGCCCACCGCCTTCAGGTAGCGGTCGTCCAGGTGCTCCAGCCCCGCCAGCAGCACGCCCGAGCGCTTCTGCTCGGCGAACATGAAATCCTTGATCTCGACGATGCTGGGCACCGCGTCCTTGGCGTTGCCGAAGAACTCCAGGCAGACGGTGCGCACATGCTCGGGCATGCGGTGCACCACCCAGCGG
>JAKONS010000495.1 GCA_022701845.1 Burkholderiaceae bacterium | reverse complement strand
GTCGACGTCTTCCATGCGCACCAGCCAGCGCCCGCCGTGGGCCCGCGCATCGAGCCAGCTGGCCAGCGCAGCGACCAGCGACCCCGCATGCAGCGGCCCGGTGGGCGAGGGCGCGAAACAGCCGGTGTAGGCGGGCCTAGTCATGCGGCGCCGCCCGGCGTGCGGTGCGGACGGTCGAGCAGGGCCTGGCGGGTGGCGGCGCTGTCGAGCTGCTGCAGCCACCACTGCAGCGCCCGCCCGGGCGCCGCCGCGCCGCCGGCGCGCCAGGCATAGCCGACCTGGTAGATGCGGGGCGGGCGGTCGAGCTTCTTTTCCACCAGCCGGCCGGCGTCGATATAGGGCCGCGCCAGCGGCGCTGGTACCGCGCCCACCCCCAGGCCGCGCAGCTGGGCGTCGAGCTTGGCCTGCATCGACGGCACCGTCAGCACGTCCTGGCCGGCGAAGAGGCCGACGGTGGCGCCGTCGCCGTGCGGGGTCGAGTCGGCCACCGCCACCGCGCGGTGGCGGCGCAGTTCGGCGTCGGTGACCGGCTCGGGGGCGGCGGCCAGCGCATGGTGCGGCGCCACCACATAGAGGAATTCGACCGCGCCGAGCGGCCGGAAATGCAGCGACGCGGTGGTCGCCAGATCGACGTTGACGCCGATGGCCAGGTCGGCCTGGCCCGAATCCACCGCTTCCAGCGTGCCGGTGAGGATCTCGTCGCGCAGCTTCAGCTGGGTCGGCGGCTGCAGCGCGAAGAAGGCCTCGGTCAGCTCCATCAGCGTGCCCTGGTCGATCAGGCCGTCGATGGCGATGGTGAACTGCGGCTCCCATCCGGTGGCGACGCGCCGCACCCGGTTGGCCACCGCGTCGATCTCGTCGAGCAGCCGCGCGCCTTCGCGCATCAGCTCGCTACCGGCGGCGGTGAGCCGCGCCTGGCGCGAGCTGCGGTCGAACAGCAGGGCGTCCAGCGCGTCCTCCACCTGGCGCACCCGGTAGGTGAGGGCGCTGGGCACCAGACCCAGGCTGCGGGCGGCGGCGGCGAAGCTGCCTTCGCGGGCGATGCGCTGCAACAGCGCCAGGGTGTCGGGGGTGAGAACGTCACGCGCGCTTTGCATGGTTCGGGCTCAGGTGTTCAAAAAATTCGAATGGTGCCATCAAACCAGTGCGCTCGCAGCGGCGTCGGGGCGGCCTACATTCTCTTCACGCCGCAGCGTTCTTGTCCGCGGCACCCAGGAGAAACACCATGCTGACCGTTCGCCCCGCACAGGAACGTGGCTATGCCGACCACGGCTGGCTCAAGTCGTTCCACAGCTTCTCGTTCGCCGGGTACTACGACCCGCGCCACATGGGCTTCGGCAACCTGCGGGTGATCAACGAAGACCGGGTGAGCGCCGGCGCCGGCTTCGGCACCCACGGTCACCGCGACATGGAAATCATCAGCTATGTGCTGGACGGCGAGCTGGCCCACAAGGACAGCATGGGCAACGTCAAGGGCATTCCGCCCGGCGACGTGCAGCGCATGAGCGCCGGCACCGGCGTCCAGCACAGCGAGTTCAACCATGCCGACCGGCAGACCCACTTCCTGCAGATCTGGATCGAGCCCAACAAGCGCGGCATCCCGCCGAGCTACGAGCAGAAGGGCTTCGCCACGTCGGAAAAGCGCGGGCAGCTGCGGCTGGTGGCGTCGCCGGACGGCGCCCAGGGCTCGGTGCTGCTCAACGCCGACGCGGCGCTGTACGCCGGTTTGTTCGACGGCGCCGAATCCGCCACCGTGGCGATCGACCCGCAGCGCAAGGCCTATGTGCACCTGGTGCGCGGCGAGGCCAGCGTCAACGGTGTCGAGCTGCACGCCGGCGATGCCGCGCTGATCGAGGCCGAATCGTCGATCGCCATCGACCACGGCCGCGATGCCGAGGTGCTGGTGTTCGACCTGGCCGCCTGAAGTTTCCGGCTCACCGCGCTCGGTGACCGGCGCCCCGAAACGTTGCTATCTTCGGCGACCCGGGGCGCCGCCCGACGCGGCGCCTACCCTGCCGATCTTTTCCCTTCATTCTTTGAAAGCTTCACCATGACCCGCACCGTCGTCGTCTTCCATTCCGGCTACGGCCATACCCAGCGCCTGGCGCAGTCGGTCGCCGACGGCGCATCGGCCGAGCTGATCGCGATCGACGCCGACGGCAACCTGCCCGACGGCGCCTGGGACACCCTGGCCGCGGCCGACGCGATCATCTTCGGCTCGCCCACCTACATGGGCGGCGCCAGCTGGCAGTTCAAGAAATTCGCCGACGCGTCCTCCAAGCCCTGGTTCGGCCGCGCCTGGCAGGACAAGGTCTTCGGCGGCTTCACCAACAGCGCCAGCCTGAACGGCGACAAGGGCTCGACCCTGGCCTATTTCGTCACCCTGGCGTCGCAGCACGGCGGCATCTGGGTGAGCCTGGGCAAGCTGCCGTCGAACGCCAAGGCGGCGCAGCGCAACGACGTGAACTTCCTCGGCGGCTCGGTCGGCGCACTGGCGCAGAGCCCGTCGGATGCCAGCGTGGCGGAAATGCTGCCGGGCGACCTGGAAACCGGCCGCCTGTACGGCGAGCGCGTGGCCGCGATCGCCGCCCGCTTCGCGAAGGCCTGACGCGGTGGGCGCCGCACCGTCGGACCACCTCACGATCAAGCCGCAGGACCGCGACCTGGGCGGCGGTTTCGTGGTGCGGCGCACCCTGCCGGCCGCCTCCCGGCGCTCGGTGGGGCCGTTCATCTTCTTCGACCATTTCGGTCCGTCGGACGAACGGCCGGAAACGCTGCACGACGTGCGGCCGCATCCGCATATCGGCCTGGCCACCGTCACCTATCTGTTCGAAGGCGCGATCCACCATCGCGACAGCGTCGGCTCGGACCAGGTGATCGAGCCGGGTGCCGTCAACTGGATGAGCGCCGGTCGCGGCATCGTGCATTCGGAGCGCCGCCCGGATCGCCTGAAGCACAGCGTCTACCGCAACCACGGCCTGCAGCTGTGGGCGGCGCTGCCGGTGGCGCTGGAAGAGTCCGAGCCGTCGTTCACCCATGTGGCGGCGGCCGACATTCCCGCGCTGGAGCAGGGCGGCGCCGCGGTGCGGGTCCTGATCGGCGAGGTGTTCGGCGTGCGCTCGCCGGTGCCGGCCGCGGGCGGCACCGTGTTCCTCGACATCGAGATGCCCGCCGGCAGCACGCTGGTGCTGCCGCCACTGGCCGAAGAACTGGCGGTGTATCCGGTGTCGGAAGCGGTGACGGTCGACGGCGAGCGCCTGCCGGCGGCCGAGATGTCGGTGCTGCCGGCCGGCCGGGGCTGCACCCTGCAGGCCGACGCGCCGGTGCGGCTGGTGGTGGTGGGCGGCAACCGGCTGGTGGAGCACCGCTACCTGTGGTGGAACTTCGTCTCGTCCCGCAAGGAGCGGGTGGCCCAGGCCGCACGCGACTGGGCGGCCGGAGCGATGGGGGAGGTGCCGGGCGACATGGAGTTCATTCCCCTGCCGGACCGGCCCCTGCCCGCCTGAGGTTCGCTCAGAGCGCGTCGACCGCGGTGAACGGCGCGTAGCCCCGCGCCTGCAGTTGCGAAACCACATAGCGCCCGAACAGCTGCTGCACCCGGCTGGCCGGATGCAGCAGGTCGGCGAACATGTAGCTCTGGTCGGCGTCGGGTTCGGTCAGGGTGCGGCCGGAGCACAGCAGTGCCCAGCCGTTCTGCTGCACGAAGTTCACCGGATTCGGCAGGCCCAGGAAATAGGCCCGGTCGAGCACCTTCGGCAGGCTGCAGGCGACGTCGTCGGCGCCGACCCGGAAGCCGGCGCGGCGGTAGTTCAACAGGGTGTCGGAGTACCAGGCATAGGCGTCGATCAGCACCAGGCCGCGCGGCTGGGCGCGTTGTTGCAGGCGGTCGCGCAGGGTGTCGTTGAACAGCCGGCTCATCGCGCCGAGGGCGGGGCCGATCTCCGGGTTCTGCCGGCCGAATGGCGTCGCGCCGATATCCGGCACGTTGAGCAGCGCGATCTTGCTGCCGCCGGCCTGGTCGATGCGACGCACCTGGTCGGCCAGGTCGATGGCGGCGTCTACCACCAGGCCCGGCACGTCGGACGGGAATATCTGGCCGTTGGCCGCTTCCAGCACCGCGTTGATGATGTCGTTGGCTCCGCCCTGCAGCAGCACCAGCTGGTCGGGGCCGAAGAATCCATACGACTGGATATAGCTGTCGACCTGCCGGCTCACCGGCCAGGCGAGAGCGCCTGAATAATCCTGGGTAACCGTGCTGGAAACCTGGGCGCCGCCCTGGGCATATCCGAGACCGTTGGTGAATATCGGCGGGACACCGAAGCCGCCCTGCACCGCCGGCAGTAATTTGTTGCCGTAGGCGCGCGCCACATATTCGGTCCATATCGCGCCGGGGTTGGTGGTATAGCGGCCGGCGTCGAACTGCGCGGGGCCGGGATATGGGTTACCGCCGACGACGTAGGTGCCGACATCCGACAGGCTGTCGCCGAAGGAGACGATCCGGTGAATATCGTTCGGATTAACGAAAGGATCGCCTCCGCCGCCTCCGCAACCTGCGATCACGGTGGCCAGCA
>JAKONS010000484.1 GCA_022701845.1 Burkholderiaceae bacterium | reverse complement strand
CGCCCGACCGCACCGGCGTCGATCAGGGCATCGATCCGGGCGGCGTCGAAGCCGAGTTCCTGCAGGATTTCCTGCCCGTGCTCGCCCAGGCGCGGCGGCAAGCGCCGCACGCTGGTCGGCGAGGCCGGCATGTCGATCGGGTTCTTCGACACCCGCAGCCGGCCTTCGGTAGGGTGCTCCCGCACCTCCCAGAAATCGACGCTGTCGAGATGCGGTTCGTCGAGCAGTTCGGGCAGGGTGTTCACATTGCCGAAAGGCACGTCGGCGCGGGTCAGCAGCTCGACCCATTCGGCACGGGTCTTCCGGGCCACCTGCACCCCGACCTCCTGCCAGAAACCCGGCTGGTCGGCCTGGCGCGCCGCATGCGTGGAGAAACGCGGATTCGCGGTGAGCTCCGGGTCGCCGATGGCCGCGCACAGGCGGTTCCAGTGCTGGTCGGTATACGGCAGCACGCACATGTAGGCGCCGTCTGCCGTGCGAAACGGCCGGCGCGAGGCCGCGCTCACCGGCGGATAGCCCATGCCCGCCAGCGGCGGCACGAAGGTTTCGCCCCACAGATGCTCGATCAGGTTGAAGGCCACCATCGACTCGAACATCGGCACGCTGACCTCCTGCCCCTCGCCGGTGCGGTTGCGGTGGCACAGCGCCGCCACCACCGCGAACGCGGCATGCACGCCGGTGATCTTGTCGCCCAGGATCGACGGCACGTAGCGCGGCTCGCCGGCCACCGCCGCCTGCAATATCGCCAGGCCCGAGGTCGCTTGCGCCACGTCGTCGTAGGCCGGCTTGCCGCCATACAGGCCGTCGTCGGCGAAGCCGGTGACATGGCACAGCACCAGCGCCGGGTTGAGCGCCTTCAGCCGCGCCCAGTCCAGGCCGAGCCGGGTCGCCGCATCGGTGCGGATCGAGTGCAGCACCACGTCGGACTGCCGCACCAGCGACTCGAACACCTCCTGCGCCTGCGGGTTCTTCAGGTCGAGCGCGATGCTGCGCTTGTTGCGGTTGCTGCCCAGGAAGAAGGCCCCCATGTCGGTCGAATGGCGCGGGCCGATGCGGCGCGTCATGTCGCCCTCCAGCGGCTCCAGCTTGATGACGTCGGCGCCCATGTCGCCCAGCATCTGCGTGGCCACCGGGCCGACGATCATGGTGGCGAGATCCAGCACCCGGATGCCCGCGAGGGCACCGGGAGCGGCAGCGGTGGCAGTGGTGGTGGTGGTGTCCATGGCGCTCACAGGATGGCCAGCGGCGACAGCGGACTGCCGGTCGCGCCCACGATCGGCAGCGCGGCCGCCACGAACAGGAAGGCATCGCGGCCGCGCCCCACCAGCGGCGACAGCATCAGGCCTTCGATCAGCGGAATGCCGAAGTCGCGGATCAGGCACTGGTGCACCGGGAACACCGTGCCCTCGGCGAACGGCAGGGCTTCCACCGCGAAGTTGTCGGCGCCCACCAGCGACACGTCGCAGGAGGCGAGGTAACGCGCGGCTTCCAGGTCGATGCCCGGCTCGGTGTCGAAGGAGATGTTCTTCTGGCCGAGGTTGGCCGCCAGCCAGCCGGTATGCAGCAGCACCGCGTCCCCGGTTTCCAGCGTCAGTCCGGATGCTTCCAGGCAGGCCTCGATGTCCTGCCGGGTGATCGGCTCGCCGGTATGCAGCGGCCGGCCGCGCAGTTTCACCACGTCGATCAGCACGCCGCGGGTGAAGGCCGGCGGCATTTTCTCGATACCCAGCCGGGTGGCGCGGGTGGTGCTGCGCAGGGTGTTGCCGAGATAACCGTTGTACATCTTGTCGTCGTACCAGGCATGGCACAGCGCATCGATATGGGTGCCGATATGCAGCGGCATCACCACCGTGTCTTCGGCGAACTGAAAACCGCCGGGGCGGCCGGCACCCGCCGCGTAGTCGCCGCCGTCGCGGTTCATGAAATGCTGCATCGGGCAGCGGTGCGCCGGAAACGGGGTTTTCTGCGACAGCGGCTGCGCCAGCCGCACGACCTCGCCCGACTGCACCAGCGCGGCCGCTCGCTTCACCTGGTCGGCGCCGATCAGGTTCAGGGCGCCGGCTTCGTCGTCGGCGCCCCAGCGCGACCAGTCGTTCGGCTTGTTCAGCTTGTCCTGCGATTCCATCGAAACGTCTCCATTCAGGCAGTGCCCTGCGCCGGCACGGAAGGCGCGGCGAACAGGTTCTGCATCTGGTTTTTCTGCACCTTGCCGGTGGTGGTCAACGGAAGCCGGTCTTCCTGGATGAAGGTGAACCGTGCGGGCACCTTATAGGCGGCCATTTCCGCACGGCAGAAGCGCACCAGCTCTTCCTGGTCGCAGCGGGCACCCGGCCGCAGGATGACCACCGCACCCAGCATTTCGTCCAGCACCGGGTCGGGCAAGCCGACCACGAACGCGTTCTGTATCGCCGGATGGCGCATCAGGGTCTCCTCCACCTCGATCGGCGCCACGTTGATGCCGCCCGACTTCACCATTTCCTTCAACCGGCCGCGGTAATGCAGATAGCCGTCGGCATCCAGCGAGCCGAGGTCGCCGGTGCAGAAATAGCCCGCCGCGTCGTAGGCGGCGTCGGTCTTCGACGGCTCCTTGAAGTACGCGTTGAAGAGCGGGCCCTTGACCCGGATCTCGCCCACCTGGCCGATCGGCAGGGCTTCGCCGGTTTCCGCGGACACGATCGCCAGCGTCACGCCGGGCAGCGGTCTGCCGACCGAATGCAGCCGGATGTCGAGCGGCAGGTGCCCGTCGGTGACGGCGCAGTTGCCGAAGGTCTCCGACAGCCCGTAGACATTGCATATCTCGCGCGCGCCCAGGTGCACCGCCGACATCAGTTGTTCCGGCGTGCCGATCATCGCGCCGGTGCGCAGGCTGTCGAGGCGGCGGGGGCTGCTGCGCTGGGTATCCGACAGCGCCTGCACGATATTCGGCGTGGCATACATCACCGTGCATTTCTCGCGCTCGATGATGTCCAGCGCTTCTTCCGCATCGAATGCTTCCTGCAGCACCACACAACCGCCGTGGGTGAACAGATTCGGAAAGGCATTCACGCTGCCGAAGCTCCAGAACAGCGACACCGCCAGCCATAACCGGTCGTGCGAGGTAATGTGCTGGCGTTCGCCTATCTGAAAGCTGTTGCCGATCCAGCCGGCATGGTTCAGCAGAATACCCTTGGGTGCGGCGGTCGATCCGGAGGTGTAGAGCAGCATCGCCACATCGTCGGGATGCACCGCGTCACCCGCCGCCGCCACGGTTTTCTCGTCGACCGCATCCGCGCCGCGCAGCATCGATTCCCAGGTCTCGTCGCAACTGCTGGCCGGCAGGCCGGAGGCGCCGACCCAGATGGTCTTGCGCAGTTGCGGAAGACGGTCTACGCAGGCGGCGATAATGCTTCGATAATCGCTTTTGCGAAAACGCTCCAGCGACACCAGATACTTGACCTCGGCATGCGAGAGCATGTGTTCGAGTTCTCGCGGCGTGGCCCAGGTATTCAGGCACACCGTCACCGCGCCCAATTGTTCGATCGCCAGGAAGGCCACCAGCCATTCGACGCGATTGCCCATGAGTATCGCCACATGGTCCCGCGCGCTCACACCGGCGGCGGCCAGGCCCCGGGCGCAGGTCGTCACTTCGGCCCGCAATTGTGAATAGCTGAGGCGGGTGTCGCCCGCCACGACCGCTTCCTGGTGCGCGAACCGCTGCGCCTGCTCTTTCAGCAGGGCGGGTATCGTGCGGCTTTCCGGCATCGTCATCATGTTCTCCGACTTATTTTCTTCTGCAGGCGATAAAACGGTTATCAACCGAGTCCGCCCCAGATTTTCTCGAAATCCTCGGCAGCGCTGCCGGTGGGCATCGGCACCGCGGTGCAGTATTTGCCGCCGCTGAATATCAGCGGGGCGCCGTCGCCGTAGGATATTTTGTGTACCCGGCCGATGAACAGAATATGGTCGCCGCCCTCCACCGTCTGTTCGGTACTGCATTCGAAACGCGCACACACGCCGTCCAGCAAGGGAGAACCGCCCACGCCTTGCTGCACCGTCAGCCCGGCATATTTATCCGGGCTGGGCGTGGCGAAACGGTGCGATATATCCGCCTGCCCCGCCGCCAGGATATTGATAGCGAAATGTCCCGAGGCGATGAAGCTCGACAGCGACGCCGAGTGGCGGTTGATGCTCCACAGCACCAGCGGCGGGTCGAGCGACAGCGCGGAAAACGAATTCGCGGTCAGCCCCTCGCGTTGGCCGTCGGGCGCCTGGGTGGTGATGACGGTAACGCCGGTGGGAAACTTGCCGAGGGCGTTGCGAATCTGGCGGGCATCGTGGCTGCCGTCGAGCGCGATATTCCGGAGTTCCATGTCGGCCAGACTCAACGCAGCGCCGGTGCCACTTTTTCCGCCATCAGGCGCATCGAATCGCGCGCCAGATCCGGGTCCTTCCAATCCACGCCGGCATACAGCATGGTGCCGAAATGCCCGATATCGTCGCGCAGCGCCTGCAGTTCCGCGGTCACCTTGTCCACCGAGCCGTGAATCACCAGTTGCCGCATCACACCTTCGAGCGTCACGCTGTCGTCGGGCTGCGATTGTTCGGTCTTGAATACCCCCAGCGCACCGCGCCGCTTCAGTTTGGAGAAAAGCGATCGGTAATAGTGGTAGTAAGGGCCGTCCTCGCCGAGCGCATATCGCTCAGCGGTGGCGTCGTCTTTCGCCACGAATACCGACCGCGCCACCCGCCAGTTCTCCAGCTCGGGCTGTCGTTGGGCGCGCTCGCAGCCCTCCACATATTTGGTCCAGTGGGTTTTCACCCATTTGGGCATGAGGAAGTTGGCCGATATCGGCTCCCAGCCCCGCGCGGCCGCCTCGGTAATGCCTTGCGAGAACGGCGCGACCGCCGTCACCACGATCGGCGGGTGCGGGCGCTGCAGCGGCAGCGGAATCACGCCCATGCCGGTTTCGGGAATATGGGTGCGTTCGGTCGTCAGGTTCCAGAACTGGCCCTTGATGTTGTAGGGCGGCGGCGTGGTCCAGAGCTGGATCACCTGGTTGATGGCTTCGAGAAACATCGCCGGCCGTGCCTGGTCCATATTGCCGAATATCTCCGCATCCGACGGCAGGGCGCCCGGGCTGATGCCCAATATGAATCTGCCGCCCAGCATATGGTCGAGCATCGCGATTTCGCTGGCGATGGCGGCCGGATGGTGATTCGGCATATTCAGCGTGCCGGTGCCGAGTCGAATCTGCCTGGTTTCG
>JAKONS010000478.1 GCA_022701845.1 Burkholderiaceae bacterium | reverse complement strand
TCGTGGTCGGCGCGGCTGGCGGCGCGGCACATGCTGAGAAACACCAGGCCCAGACCCAACCAGACAGCGACTGCGGCGATAGCGATCGAGAAATTGTTCATTGCGAGTCCCCTTTAGAGTTCTAAACCGTCGTTGGCATTTATACGCCTCGACCGCAGCGCTGCCATCCCCGGGGTTTCCATGTGTCAGCGGGCTATTCCGGGCCTACCGTCCTCGACGGCGAAGGTGGCGAGGGTGGACACGCCACTGTCCGGGTCGTCGATGCGGTCCACCGCCCGCAGCCGGGTTTCCCAGCCGCGCGGCGTGAGGTCGACCAGTCCGTAGCCGCGCTTCTCGGCGTTGGCGAAAACGATCTGCGGGTTGCGCTGCTGCAGCGCCGCCAGCCGCGCCGGCGTCGCGCCGGAGAGCGAGGTGATCGATGTGCCGCAGAACTCGGTGGCCAGCACCGGTCCCTCGGTCGCGCCTTGCGCATGCACGTCGCAGACGTAGTTCTGGTGGATGTCGCCGCCCACGAAGACGGTGTTGCGCGGCGCCCCGGCGTCGATCGCCGACAGCAGGCGCCGGCGGGCTGCGGGGTAGCCGTCCCAGGTGTCGGTCGGCACCGGTTCGGTGGCCGGGTTGCCGCCGTAGTGGCGCGGCGAGAACAGGGTCTGCTGCGCCACGATGGTCCAGCGGGTGCGACGGTCGCGGCCGTCCTGCGCCAGCCCGTCGGCGATCCACCGTTCCTGCGCGGCGCCGAGCAGGGTGCGCGCCGGATCCTGCAACGCCGGGCAGTCGGCGGCGCGCACCGTGCCGCGGGCGCCACTGCCCGCCGTGCCGTCGGCGGCGGGGTCGCGGCAGGCCTGCACGTCGCGGTACTGGCGGGTGTCGAGCAGATGGACGCGGGCGAGCCGTCCGAAGGCGTGGCGCTGCTGCACCCGCACACCGCCCGGGTCGCCCAGGCCGGCCAGGCCGCGCACCAGCGCGCTGGCGGGCAGCGGCATGTTCTCGTAATAGGCCTGGTAGGCCGCGGCGCGACGCGCGGGGAAGGGATTGGCGTCGGGCCCGTCGGCCGGGTTGCGCAGGCCTGCGTAGTCGTTGGCCACCTCGTGGTCGTCCCAGGTGGCGATCCAGGGGCAGGCGCGGTGGGCGGCGCGCAGGTCGGCGTCGCTCTTGTGCAGCGCGTAGCGGTCGCGGTAGTCGGCCAGCGACACGGCATGGCGCAGCGCGTGGCTGCGCACTAGTGGCGTCTGCGGATGGCGGGGGGAGGCGTATTCGTAGATGTAGTCGCCCAGGAACACCACCAGGTCGGGCGACTGCGCCACCACGTCGCGCCAGGCGGTGTAGTAGCCGTGTTCCCAGCGCTGGCAGGAGGCGAAGGCGAATCGCAGCCGGTCGGGCAGCGCATCGGCGGGCGGCGCGGTGCGGGTGCGGCCGACCTCGCTCACCGCGTCGCCCAGCAGGAAGCGGTAGTGGTACCAGCGCCCCGGCGCCAGGCCCTGCACCTCGACATGCACCGCGTGGCCCAGTTCGGGCAGTGCCATCGCGGTGCCGGCGCGGACGATGCGCGAAAAGCGTTCGTCGTCGGCCAGCTCCCAGCGCACCGCCGCGGGCGTGAGCGGCGAGGGCAGGGCGGCGGCGGCGAGGCGGGTCCACAGCACCATCCCGGTGTCGTGCGGCGCACCGCTGGCCACGCCCAGTGCGAACGGGAACGCGTCGGCGCCGCGCCCGGCCCAGGCGCCGGCCGAGGGATAGGCGCCGCATGCCACCGCGAGGGTCTGCCGGAGGAGAAGTCTTCTGTCCATTGGTGCGATTCTGGGCGCTGGCTACGACAGCCCGCTGCCTTCCGTCAAGCCACCGGATGCAGGCCCCCACGGCGAATTCGGCTGACACGGCGGCGTGATCGGCCGTTGCTTTAATGATCTGATTGCCCGGCCCGATCACGCACCACCGACGAGACGCCCGTGTCGAAGACGTACCGCCACGATCCCGAACCCCGCCTGAAGCCCCGCGCGCTGAAACGCCTGCGCCAGCGGAAAGCGATGCAGCAGTTTCGCGTGACGGAGTACCCGCAGCCGGAGCCGACGCCGGCCTGGAAACCACTCGGGTAGACAGCGCAGCAGCCAAGTCGACCGGTCCGTCCGAGGCGCTCGTCAAGCCAACATGTGAAACAATCTTCTCGATTCACATACAAGGTCGAACATGATTCTGGTTACCGGCGGAGCGGGTTTCATCGGCTCCAACTTCGTTCTCGATTGGCTGGCCACAGGTGACGAGGGCGTCGTCAACGTCGACAAGCTCACCTATGCGGGCAATCTGCAGAACCTCGCCGCGGTGTCGGCGAACCCGAACCATGTGTTCGTGCAGGCCGACATCGGCGATGCCGCCGTGCTGTCGAAGCTGCTCGACGAGCACCAGCCCCGCGCCGTCGTCAATTTCGCGGCGGAATCGCATGTCGACCGGTCCATCGTCGGCCCGGCGGCTTTCATCGAGACCAACGTCGTCGGCACCTTCCGCCTGCTGGAAGCCACCCGCGCCTACTGGTCGGCCCTGCCGGAGGCCGAACGCGCCGCCTTCCGTTTCCTGCATGTCTCCACCGACGAGGTGTACGGCACCCTCGCCAAGGACGACCCCGCCTTCGCCGAAACCGACACCTACGAGCCCAACAGCCCGTACTCGGCCAGCAAGGCCGCCAGCGACCA
>JAKONS010000574.1 GCA_022701845.1 Burkholderiaceae bacterium | reverse complement strand
CCCGAAAAATGCCGCTGCAACGCCTCGCCGACGGCGCGCAGCGCGCGCAGCGTGGTGGTCAGCACCAGGGTGCGCCCGCCGAGCTTTTCGATGGCGGGGGCGACCATGCGGGCCAGCGCCGCGGCATGGCCGGCATCGGCCGGCCGGGGCAGTTGCGTCGGCACGTAGACCGCCGCCTGTGCCGCGTAGTCGAACGGGCTGTCGACCCGCAGGATGCGTGCGTCCTGCAGGCCGCAGGGCTCGGTGAACCAGCTCAGCCGCTCGTCGTCGCCCAATGTGGCGGAGGTGAAGATCCAGGCGCGAGGCCGCTCGGCCGGGGCCGGGGCATCGGGCGCCGGCGGCGCATCGGCGGCATCGGCGCCGTCCGCAGGCAGGCCCAGCATGCGTTCGCGCACCGCCAGGGCGATGTCGAGCGGCGACTCCACCAGCCGCAACTGGCTCGCCGTGACATCGGCCCAGCGCACCGAGCCCAGGGCGCAGGGTGCGGCGAAGCGCGTGGCGCGTCGCCGCAGTTCGCCGGCGCGCTCGAACAGGCGGCCGAAGTCGGGGGCGATCTCGCTGACCGTGTCCAGGGCGGCTTGGGCCCCGGCGATCGCCTGATCGACCGCCGCCAAGGTGGCAGTCCAGGCGGCGCCATCGACGTCGTCGGGTGCGATGCCAGTCCAGCGCAGCTTGCTGCCCGGGAACGCGTCGCCGACGACCATGCGCAGGTCGCGCGCGGTCCGGTCCACTGCGGCGGCATGGCGCGGCCAATCGGCCAGCCCCCGCGCCAGGGTGAGCCCGGTGGCCAGCAGGTCGCGGGCGAAATCCAGCAGCTGGGCGCTGCCGAACTGCATGCCGAGGAACTGCACCCCGGTCTCGTTGAGCTGGTGCGCTTCGTCGAAGATGGCGATGCGCACCGTCGGCAGCAACTCGGCCATGCCCGATTCGCGCACCGCCAGGTCGGCGAAGAAGAGATGGTGGTTGATGACCACCACGTCTGCCGCCAGGGCGTCGCGCCGCGCGGTATTGACATGGCAGGGGCGGAATTTGGGGCACTGCGCGCCCAGGCAGTTGTCACGGGTGGAGGTGATCAGCGGCAGCACCGGCGAGCGCTCGTCCAGGCCCGGCATCTCCACCAGATCGCCGGTGCGGGTGGCCTGCGCCCACACCTCCACCCGGGCCAGGGTGTGGGCCAGCGCGCGGTCGCCGCCGGCGTCGGTGTGGCGGGCCGCCTCCAGGCGCTGCAGGCACAGATAGCTGCCGCGGCCCTTGAGCAAGGCGGTGCGCAGCGGCAGCCCCAGGGCCTGCACCAGGCGCGGCAGGTCGCGGGCGAAGAGCTGGTCCTGCAGGGTCTTGGTGGCGGTCGAGAACAGCACCCGCTCGCCGCTCAGCAGCGCGGGCACCAGGTAGGAAAACGTCTTGCCGACGCCGGTACCGGCCTCGGCCACCAGCACACCCCCGTCGGCGATGGTTTCGGCGACGGCCAGCGCCATGCGCCGCTGGCCGTCGCGCGGACGGAAATGTTCGGCGGCCCGTGACAGCCAGCCGTCGGGCTCGAATGCCGCGGCCACGGCATCCACCAGCGAGCCGGCGCGGCCTTCATATGCCTGTGTCACGAAACGGAGGGAGAGGAATAAAAACGCATGCGGGGCCAGGACGCGCCGCGAACCGGCGCGCCCGGATGATAAAGTCTGCGCCGCCCGAGCTGCGACCTCTTCATGTCCTCCCACTTCCGTCTCGCCGGCGCCACTGGCATCCACCAGGGCGACCGCGCCTACCAGCAAGATCGCGTCGCGCTCTTGTCGCACCCACGCTTCAACGGTTGCCTGCTGGGTATCGTGGCCGACGGCATGGGCGGGCGCAGCGGCGGCCGCAAGGCGTCGGACCAGGTCATCCTGACCGCCCAGCAGCTCTTCGAATTGTTCGTGCCCTATTCCGACGATGCGCAGACGCTGCTGCGTCGCATCGCCGAGGACGCGCACCTGGTGATCGGCCTGATCGCCCTGTCGGCCGAGCAGGAGCCGCACAGCACGCTGGCCGCGTTTCTCATCAACCCCCGGGGCGATTGCCACTGGGTGCATGTGGGCGACTCGCGGGTCTACCACTTCCGCGGCCGCGAGCTGCTGGCGCGCACCAGCGACCATTCCTTCGTGCAGGGCCTGGTCGACCGTGGCGAGATCACCGAAGCCGAGGCCAACGTCCATCCCAAGTCCAACATCCTGCTGGGCTGCCTGGGAACGCCGGAGGCGCCGCCGGTCACCCTGCGCAGCATCGCGCAATTGCAGCCCGGCGACATCGTGATGGCGTGCAGCGACGGGCTGTGGCATTACTTCGCCAGCCACGAGATCGGTTCGGCCCTGGTCGACCTGTCGCCGCGCGACGCGGCGCAGGCGCTGGTGTCCGGCGCACGGCGCCGTGCCCGCGGCGGCGGCGACAACCTGTCGCTGGCGGTGGTGCGCATGGAGCCGCCGGAAAAGCCGGAAGCCGCTGCCAAGGCGGCGGCGCCTGCATCGCCTGCGGCGATCGGCTTGCCGATCATTCCGCGTCGCTGATCCGCCAAGGCGCAGTCGCATTCTTCGGCAGGGTGCGCACGCCGGCACAGCCGGCCCTTCCCGTTTACCCGCTCAGCGAACCGGCACGGAAGGCGATGGCGGTTGGGGCGTGGTCGGCAAGGGTTGCGCCGGCGTCTTGCCGCTCTGCTCCGCCGCTCGCCGCGCCTGGGCTGCACGCCGTTCTGCCGCAGCGCGCTGACGCTCCTCGTACTGCCCACGTTCGCCGGGCGCCGCGGCGGCACGGCGCGCCTGCTCGGCCACCGCGTTGTCGTGCGCCTGCTGGGCGCTGCTGCGATTGGCCTGCGCCCGGGCCGCGTTGGCCGGCGCCGACGCGGCGCGCTCGGCGTTGCGCTGGTCGAGGTCGGATTGCCGTTGCGCCTGTGGCACAGCCGACGCCGCGCGTTCCTGCGCACGCTGCTGGTCGACCAGCGACTGCAGTCGTTGCTCTTCCACCCGGACTTGGCGCTCGGCCTCGACACGCGCGCGCGCACCGGCCCGCGCCGCCACCTCCCGCTGGTTCAACGCGTTGAGCAAGGGCCGATAGCGCGCCCGGGTGTCGACCAGGCAACGGGTGACGACGAAACGCTGGTAGCACTCCGCCTCTTCGGCGGTCAGCCGGGCCGTGACCTGGGCGCGCTCGGCATCGATATTGGCCATCAGGCGAGCGACCATCTCGGGCTCGATCGGTTCGGCACGCGGCACGATACCGGTCGGAATATCGAGCGGCGGACTGCTGCAACCCGATGCCAGCACCGCCCACGCCGCACACAGGCCGATGGCTGCGAGACGCCGCAAGACGCGCGGACGCAATACGGCTTTCATGTGATCGCGGTGTCGACCAGCCGCCGCTGCAGCGCCAGAAACTCGGCCGACTGCATCTCGGTCAGGCGCGAGACGGTACGCGGGAATTCATGCGACAGCGGCCCTTCGGTGTAGAGCTCTTCCGGCGGTACCGCGGCCGACAGGATCAGCTTGACCCGCCGGTCGTACAGCACGTCGATCAGCCAGGTGAAGCGCCGCGCCTGCGATGCCATGTTCACCGGCATGTGCGGCACGTTCG
>JAKONS010000407.1 GCA_022701845.1 Burkholderiaceae bacterium | reverse complement strand
CCCACCGCCGCCGCCGGCCCACCGCCGCCGCCGGCCCACCGCCGCCGCCGGCCCACCGCCGCCGCCGGCCCACCGCCGCCGCCGGCCCACCGCCGCCGCCGGCCCACCGCCGGCCTCCCCACCGCTTGACCATGCTGCGTCGGCCTTACGCCGCCACCTGTTCATCCCTCCGCCCGTCCCGGGAATCCCGTCTCGGCCGCACCCCCGCGGCCGACACGAGGCAGTTCGCCATGGACATCACTATCCCCCTGCCGCCGCCAACCGATGCCGGTTGCCTTAATGAGACCGGCGACATCCTCGCCCCCCACAACACCCTCGACCCCTCCGGGCTCGGCGCACCGCCATCCCACCTCCCCGTCATCCCCGAAGTCGCCCGCCGCCGTCACCACGTGTTCGTCCCCGCCGACCACCGCTTCAAGGCCGCGGCCCGCTTCCTCCAAGCGCTCTGGCGCGAGGACTGTGACCTGCCTATCGGCACCCATCTCGACCGCGCCAACCCGCACCGCGTCCGCCGCCTCGGCTCGCGCATCTCTCTCGCCGCCGGCCGCACCGGCGCCAACTTCATGACGCCCTCCATCGCCGCCGTGGCCGCCAGGGCGCTGGCCTACCGCGAACCCGGCGCCGCCTACGACATCGGCCGCCTGCGCACGAACCTGCTGTCCTCGCAGCCGCTGGCATTCAACCTGTTCGGCCTACTCACCACCGACTCTGCGCTTGCCTCCCGCTTCATGGCGGAACTGTTCCCCGGCGTGCTGACCTCGGTCACAGACATCCTGTTCGAGCACAGCCCAGGCCGTGGCGACCAGCGTTTCACCGCCGACCGCACCGCCTTCGACGTCGTCATTCGGGGCACCACCGCAACCGGCGCCCGGGCGCTGATCTGCATCGAGCTGAAGTACAGCGAGGCCGGACATGACCCCGCGCCACCGCCCCACCCGCGGCACGCAGAGATCGCTAAAACGACCCCGGGCTTATTCATCGCCCCGGACGACCCCACGCTGACCGGCCCAGCCTGCCAGCAGCTCTATCGCCAGCACTCCCTCACAGCCGCCATGCTCGCTGCCGGCCTCGCGGACACGGCCACGCTGGCCTTCATCGCCCCCGCGCACAACCAACTCGCACACGCCGCCGCGGCAACTTACAAGCGCCAGCTCACGGACCCGGCCGCCGGACCACTCCCGTTCATCACGCTGACGCTGGAGCACGCGTTTGCTGCCCTGGCCGCCGCCGGCCTGCCTGCACAAGCCGTGGCGCTTCATCGCCGCTACACCGACTGGTGGCTCCTCGACGGCGAGCTCGAACTCGCGATGGGAGCCGCCGCATTCGTACCCGCTGCTGAGGCATTGGCAGCGCCCGCGCACATGCAGACCGTCGACACCATCAGCGCGACCAAGCCGGTCAACCGTTCACGACCGCAGCGCACGCGGCCCGCGACCCGGACTGCTGCTTGACGGGACGATAAAGAAGCTACGATCCGAGCCGGCGGCAATCACATGCTGCCGGCTCGAACCCATCTCTGACGCAACTTCACACCGCGGCAGATGCTTAAGCCACACCGGCTCACCCACGCAGCCACATCTCTGATTCTGCCCGCTTCGTGCACCGTGCAAGTGTTTGAAACTTGAGAGGTTCGAGTGGCCCAGTTCTGCACACAAGCGGCCTTATCCGCGACCGGCGAGCTGCAGCTCAGCCCCGCCGTGACAACTGCCCATTTCGCGACGACACCATCGCCGCCACCGGCAGCCGCCTGATCCGCGTTCAGGAGACGACAGCTAGGCCAATCCAAGCTTCCCATGCGCCTCGGCAGGCGTCATCTGCCGTATGGATTCTTCGGAAAAACCAAGCTCACGAAGCGCCGCTCGCTGACGGTTCGTGATCATCAGCGACACCGCAGGAGACGTTACAGGCGCGGTGCCCATAGCGTTCAGCTCGGCGTCCGCGGCGCGACCGACCGGGTCGAGGAACGCGTCCTCTTCCGCAGCCAGATTGAGGACCAACCGAAGATAGTCGTCAGTTCCGGCCATTTACGACCCTCATCGCTCCTATGCTGACCTGAGGAGTGTGCCGGATCAGCCTCGGGACGGCGGTACCGCCCGCTCTGACGAAGCAGCAGGCTATAGCCGTCGAGGTTGTTCCATCAGGGCTGTGTCTTGCCTACCGTCGCCCCGAGTGGAAACGGTGACGCCAGCCCTCATCCAGCCTGCGTTCCTCCGCGCTCTCCTCCGGGACAGCTTCCAGACGCAGGAGGATCATCGCAAACTTGTTCTGCTGAAGGTAAACCTGCTCGTAGAGGGACGGCGCGCGGAGGTCGCGCTTCACGTCGATCCAGAGATCGGAACTACACGCGGCGATGTCGCTCGCGATGTTCGGCTGATGTGGACCACTGTGATAGAGCGAGCCTGTCGGGACCGGGCTGCCGACCGCGGAGATGATGGCGGGAAAGGAGAGGCTGCGGTAGCACCGCTGCACCCGGCCATTGCCCGCCACGACGATGGCGATCCTCTCGGGTTGGTATTGCACGTAGGCCCGAGCCGCCGCCTCCTTGCCGACCGCGAAGTCGCGCGCGAGCATGAGAACGTGCTGCAGATTGGGCTCGCGAAAGGCCGCCATGGCTCCCCGCAACAGGTGCGGGGGCATCAACATGAGAGTGGCGAAGCGATTGGCCTCGACCTCCCTGCGCTGCCGCTGATCACCCTCCTTCGCTGTGACGCGGAGAAGGTCAGAGCTCTTGCACATGAACCGGCCGGATTGATCCGGGACGTGGTGCGCCATCAGGAAGTGG
>JAKONS010000395.1 GCA_022701845.1 Burkholderiaceae bacterium | reverse complement strand
GGTCGGCCCGGCGCAGGCAGGCCAGCGACGGCAGGTCGAGGTAGCGATCCATCAGGTTCAGCAGCAGCTCGGTCGGCAGCCGGTCGAGCGCGCTCGGGGCGCTGGCGGGCGGGAGGTCGGGGGTGGGGATGCGGCCGGCCTGGCGGGCGGCGGGCGCGGCGGAGACAGCGGAAACGGTGGCAAGCATGGTGGCGTGGTGCGGAAACGAAACCCGGCAGTCTCGGGCCGCCGCGGCACCCCGCGGGGCGGCTGGGCGACGTCGCGGCCGGCTGCGCGAACGCGCCAGCCTCAGCCCAGCACCAGCCAGAAGAACGCGCCGCCCAGGCCCAGCATCAGGAACGGGTTCATGCGGGTGAACATCAGCAGCCCGGTCGACACCGCCGCCAGCCCCCAGGCCCACGGCCCGCCTTCGGCGGCGCGCAGCACGGTGCCCGACGCCGCCAGGATCATGCCGGCGGCCACCGGCACCAGGCCGGCCTCCACCGCGCGGATGGCGGGCGTGTGCCGGTAGCGCGACCACAGGTGGGCCAGGCCGTACACCAGCACCGAGCAGGGCAGGAAGATCGCCGCCGAGGCCGCCAGCGCGCCCGTCAGGCCGGCCACCTGCCAGCCGATCAGGGTCACCAGCAGCGAACCCGGGCCGGGCGTGATGCGCGACAGGGCGAACAGGTCGAGGAACTGGCCGTCGTCCATCCAGGCATGCACCTGCACCGCCTGGCGATGCATGTCCGACAGGATGCTCTGCCCGCCGCCGACCGTCAGGAACGACAGCGGCGCGAACACCGCCACCAGGTCGGCGAGGGTCTTGCCGCTCATCCTTGGGCCTCCGCCGCGCGCAGGCGCAGCCAGGCGATGCCGATCGACAGCGGCGCCATGGTGCCCACCACCCACAGCAGCGGCAGGCGCGCCAGGAACAGGGCGCAGAAGGTGGCCGTCATCACCAGCAGCGGCACCGCCTGCCGCGCCGACCGCCGCGCCGCGCGGATGCCGGTCTGCAGCGACAGGCCCACCGCGGCGGCCGCCACGCCCGCCAGCACGATGTGCAGGCCGTGCGAATCGCGCACCCGCGAGAACGCGGCGGCCAGCGCGATCGCCACCGCCATCGGCGGCACCACGATGCCGAGCGCACCCACCGCCGCGCCGGCGCCGCCGCGCAGCCGGAAGCCGATCCAGATCGACAGGTTGACCACGTTGACGCCGGGAAACGACTGCGCCAGCGCCAGTCCGCTGAGGAATTCGTCCTCGGTGATCCAGGCGCGGCGGATGACGAATTCGCGCATCATCCAGCCGCTCAGGCCGCCGCCGAAACTGGTCAGGCCGATCTTGGCGAAGGCCAGGAAGATGTCGCCCAGCGTGGGGGCGGCATCGGGCGTCTCGGGCGCGGGTGGGGTCATGGTGAGCCGCAGGAAAAAGGGCGGCGCGATCTTACGACCGCGCCGCCCTCGCCGGGGCGGTGCGCGCGCCCCTTCACCTGCCGTTTACGCCGGCCGGAACTGGAAGATCCAGGTCTCCGACAGCGGCTGGTCGCCCTGTTTCAGGAACAGGCGCAGGTCGACCGGCTCCGGGCCTTCCGGCGTGTAGTCGAACTGGGCGCGCCAGTGGCCGGCCACGCCGTCGGGCACCGCCTCGGTGAACACGTACGAGAAGCGTCCGCGCGGCGCGCTCAGCATGGCTTCGGGCAGCGCGCCGAAAGGCAGCGAGGCGAGCGGGCCGCCCAGGAACTCGACCATGAATTTCGTCACGCCCGGCGGCCGCGGCTGGCCCGGCACGCCGCCCCGGCCGGTGCGGGTGGCCACGCACTGCGCCAGGGTGGACGGGTAGGGTTCCCGGTCGGTCCAGTGCAGCTTGTAGCGCAGGGTGAGCGCGCTGCCGGCGCGGGCCGGCGCGGCGGGCACCCACATGGCGACGGTGTTGTCGTGGATCTCGTCGTCGGTCGGCAGCTCGATCAGCTGCACCGCGCCGGCGCCCCAGTTGTCGAGCGGCTCGACCCACAGGCTGGGCCGGCGGTCGTAGTTGACGCCGTCCTGGTAGTGGTCGAACAGGCGGTCGCGCTGCAGCAGGCCGAAGCCCTTGGGGCCGTTGTCGCCGAAGGAGGAGGCGACGATCGCCTTCGGGTTGTTCAGCGGCCGCCAGACCCGCTCGCCGCCGCCGGTCCACAGCGCCAGGCCGTCGGAGTCGTGCACCTCGGGCCGCCAGTCGGAGGCGGCGGGCTTGTCGGTCTCGGAGAACCAGTACATCGAGGTGAGCGGCGCCAGGCCCAGACGGGCGATGTCGCGGCGCAGGAACAGGCGCTTCTCGATGTCCATCACCACCGACTTGCCGCGCTGCATGACGAACTTGTAGGCGCCGGTGAGGCTGGGGCCTTCCAGCAGGGCGTGCACCACCACCGTGTCGCCGCCGTCGGCCGGCGGGTCGAAATAGAAGCGGGTGAAGGACGGGAATTCCTCGTTGCGGCCCGGCTCGGCCACATCGACCGCCACGCCGCGCGCCGACAGGCCGTACTGGTAGAGCTCGCCGATGGCGCGGAAATACGAGGCGCCGAGAAAGGCCACCCAGTCGTTGGTCTGCCAGGGCTTGGCCTGCTGGTCGGCGGTGC
>JAKONS010000363.1 GCA_022701845.1 Burkholderiaceae bacterium | reverse complement strand
TGACCGCGTTGATCTGCGGATTCACCGCCGCGGTGCGGGCCAGGGCGGCGTCGAGCAGTTCGTGCGCGCCGACCTGCCCGCTGCGCACCAGCGCGGCCAGGCCCAGGGCGTCGTGCCAGAGGTAGTCGGCGAAAGCGAGGGGGCTGGCGGTGGCGGGCGTCATGGCGGGGGCTGCGGCCGGCTACGACTGGGTGGGCGGCACCCGCACCGTCAGGCCGTCGAGGGCGGCGGTCATGAACAGCTGGCAGCTCAGCCGGCTGCCGGGCAGGCGCTCGGCGGCCACGCCTTCCAGCATCTCGGACTCCAGGTCGTCCGGCGGGTCGAGCAGGTCGAGGAAGGCGTCTTCCACATAGACATGGCAGGTGGCGCAGGAGCAGGAGCCGCCGCACTCGGCATCGATGCCGCGCAGGTTCGCGCGGACGGCGGTTTCCATCACGCTGGCGCCGGCCTTGGTGTCGACGGCGCGGGTGGTGCCGTCCTTGAGGATGAAATGGATCGTGGGCATCGTGGTGGTTCTCAGAACATGTCGAAATATTCCCGCTGCTCCCACTCGCTGACGTCGAGGTTGAAGCGGGTGATCTCGGCCTGCTTGATGTGGCAGTAGTAGTCGACGAACTCGCGGCCCAGGCTGTCGACCAGGGTGGCGTCGGCGCGCAGCGCGACCAGCGCCTCGCCGAGGCTGCGCGGCAGCTGCTCGGCGGCGGTTTCGTAGGGGGTGTCGGCCGAGGGGCCGGGGTCCAGTTCGGCGGCGATGCCGTGCAGGCCGGCGAACAGCTGCGAAGCCAGGTACAGGTAGGGATTGGCGGTCGGCTCGCCGATGCGGTTCTCGATGCGCGAGGCGGTGTCGCCCGGCGCGCCCAGCACCCGCAGCATCGCGCCCCGGTTGTCCTGCGCCCAGATGGCGCGGTCGGGCGCCAGCGAGAACGGGCGGTAGCGCCGGTAGCCGTTGATGGTGGGGCTGGCCAGCGCCGCCGAGCCGCAGGCGTGCGCCTTCAGGCCGGCCAGGTAGCGCATGCCGAGCGGGCTCAGGCAGTCGCCCTCCTGCTCGGGCATGAAGGCGTTGCGGCCGTCGGCGGTCCGGCGCAGCGACTGGTGCAGGTGCCAGCCGCTCGACATCACGTTGGGGATCTTCGGCCGGCACATGAAGGTGGCGTGGTAGCCGTGGCGCTGGCAGATCTGCTTGACCGCGCTGCGCAGCAGCACCATGGTGTCGGCCGGCTCCAGCCCGGCGGTCGGGCCGAAGACCAGTTCGAACTGGCTGGGGCCGAACTCGATCTCCAGCGAATGCAGCGGCAGGCCGAGCGCCACCAGCTGGCTGCGCAGCAGCTCCATCAGGCCGTCGACCCGGTCGTAGCGCAGCTCGGTCAGGTACTGGTGGCCGTGGGTCAGCAGCGACACGGCGGGCGGCTCGCCCGGCTGGCCGGAGTCGCCCAGGCCCATGCGGTCCTCGTCGCGCTTGAACACATGGAACTCGACCTCCAGGCCGGCCACGAAATCGAGGCCCTGCAGCGCCAATTGGTCGACCGCGCGGCGCAGGATGCTGCGGGTGGCGAACGGGCACGGCCGGCCGTCCTTCATGTAGGCGTCGCACAGCACCCAGCCGGTGCGCGGCGCCCAGGGCAGCATGCGGAAGGTGCCCGGGTCGGCCACGACGACGAAGTCGGCGCCGCCCTGCAGGCCGTCGAGGGCGAAGCCGCCGTTGGCCGAGAACACCGGGAAGACGGTGCGGTGCGACGTGTCCTTGGCCAGCAGCGTGGTGGTCAGGTTGACGCCGCGGGTCAGCGCGCCGCGGGCGGCGCCGGCCACCAGGGTCTTGCCGCGCAGGATGCCGTGCTGGTCGGGCCAGGCGAAGCGCAGCACGTCCATCTCGCCGGCGTCGATGCGGGCGACGAGTTCACGGGCCTGGCGCTGCTGGGTGTCGCTCCAGAGGCCGAAGCGTTCGACGAAATCGGTCATGTCGGTCATGTCGGTCATGTCGGGCATCGGTCGGGCAGCCTCAGGCGGGCAGCCGGGCCGAGGCCCAGTCGCTGGCGCGGCGGCGCGCCAGGTCGGCCTCGTCGCAATAGCGCTCGGTGGCATCGGCGGCGCTGACGCCGTCGATCGACGGCGGGCCGGTCAGCGCGCCGGCCTGCTGCGCGTCCGGGCGCATCGGCACCGGCTCGCCGGCCTGCGTCGCCTCGATGGCGTTCACCAGCATGCGGCGGAAGGCGACGATGCCCTTGTCGGTGGTGCCCAGGTGCTCGCGGGTGCGGTCCTGGATCGGGCCCATCGACTCGCAGGCCCACTGGTCGTGCACGTTGATGTCCTCGCCCATGCCGGTGTAGGTCTGGCGCAGCTGCTCCTCGACGCTGTAGCCGTAGTCGTTGCGCTTGTTCTTGCGCGAGGTGTAGAGCGGCAGCTCGATGGTTTTCAGGCGCTGCTCGCGCATCTGCTGCTTGTCGACCGGGCCGGTGAAGCTGGTGAAGATGGCGTACCAGTAGCAGTGGGTGTCGTCCACCGGCACATGCCACTGGGAAATCGTCATCTCGGCGCTCATCGGGATGACGAAGGCTTGCGGGAACACCACGTTGGTCACCCGCACATGGGTCTGCGCGTCGGACAGCTTGCGCAGCGTGGTGAGCTTCATGCCGTAGGGCGCGGGCTGCACCACGATGTCCGGGCGGTCGTATTCGCGCAGCACCCGGGTGATCGCCATCTCGGAATCGGCCGAGGCGCCGCGGAACTGCTTGCCGTAGCTCTCCGCCGTGTCCTCGTCCTCGTAGAAGCGGTGCAGGAAGGAGGCGTGCGCCGGGTCCATGCCGACCTCCAGCGCCTGCAGCCAGTTGCATTCCCACAGCCCCTTGAAGGCGAAGGTGTGGCTGTCGGGCGCCACGAAGCAGTCGAAGTCGGGAAATGCCGGCGGCTCGCCTTCGCCGATATAGGCGAACACCACGCCGCTCTTCTCCACCACCGGATAGGCGCCCTGGCGGATGCGGCTGCACAGCTTGCTGCCGGCCGGCTCGGCGGGGGTCTCCAGGCACTGGCCGGTGGCGTCGAACAGCCAGCCGTGGAAGGCGCAGCGCAGGCCGCCGCCTTCGAGCCGGCCAAAAGCCAGGTCGGCGCCGCGGTGCGGGCAGTCGCGGTCGAGCAGGCCGGCCTTGCCGGTCTCGTCGCGGAACAACACGAAGTGCTGGCCCATGAGCTGCACCGGCCGCAGCGGGCGCGGGCCGGTCAGCTCTTCGGACAGGGCCACCGGCTGCCAGTAGCGGCGCAGCAGGGCGCCCGCCGGTGCGTCCGGCCCGACGCGGGTGATGAGGTCGTTCTGTTCGGCGCTGATCATCTGGGGAACTCCATCGCAGGTCTTGAGTACAGTTGCATGCAATGGTATGCATGACGATTCAAGACTGCAAACTTTTTGTGGTC
>JAKONS010000360.1 GCA_022701845.1 Burkholderiaceae bacterium | reverse complement strand
TGAGCCAGTCTCTTCTGAACATCTGCGACTCCTTCACGCTGCTGTCGAACGGTGCGGTGGGACCGGGGACCCGATCTGGAACAGGCAGTCGCCGACCACCGCCTGCGCCGGAACGCGCTGGCAGACGACGATGCCCGGGCCTTCGAAAACCATCCGCTGCGGTGCCTGCCCGGGCGTCGCCGGATCGTGGATCAGCGCAGCGCCCTGGCCGGCCTGGACCTCGTCGCCCAACGCGACCAGCGGCTCGAACACACCCGCGGCCCGGGCATAGACATGGTGGGTGTCGGAACCGAAGGCCAGCTCGATGCGCGTGCCAGGCAGGGCGGGCGGGGTGGCGATGCATCCGGGGCCGAGCACGCCGAACGCCTGCAGGGTGCGGCAGACACCATGCCAGGCGCGGTCGAGGCCGGCTCTGGATACGGTTCCGGCACCGCCCAGCTCCCCGACGATGCACAGCGCGCCCTGCCGGCGCGCGGCGCCCAGCATCGTCGCCGGGTTGAGCGTCTTCAGCAGGCTGGTGTAGTGCGCGCCGAACGCGTCGAGCAACCCCGGCAGCTGGCGCTGTTCGGTATCGCCGACCGGCTCGCCCGCCAGCGCCACGGTGCCGTGGTAGAGCAGCGAGCTGCCGCCCGAATGCAGGTCGATCACCAGGTCGGCACGGGCTAGCAGCACCTGCTCGATATAGCGGGCGATCGCCGGGGTGACGCCGCCGGCCGGGTCGCCGGGAAACAGCCGGTTGAGGTTGCCGCCGTCGATCGGCGAGGTCCGGGTGCCCGCCTGCGCCGCCGGAAAATTCGCCATCGGCAGCACGATGAGTTGTCCGCGCACCATCTCCGGCGCGATCTCGCGCGCCAGCCGCGACGCGATGATCTGGCCTTCGTATTCGTCGCCGTGGTTGCCGCCGATCACCAGCGCCACCGGGCCGTCGCCGTTGCGGATCGACGCCAGCGGGATCGGCAGCCAGCCATAGGCCGAGCGGTGCGAGGAGTGCGGCAGGCGCGCATGCCCCACCTGTCTGCCGTTCGCGTCCAGGTCGATGTCGGTCACGACCGACTGGCCGGCGGTTCGAAAGAGTTGCGCCACTGCGATGCCCATTCATGGAATGGTCGGATTGAAGGGGATTAACCGCAGGCCGATAAATTAGCCGGGCTAATGCCCCGATGACCCCACCTGCTCAATGGCGCGGTGGATTCGGGCCGTCAAGCCGCGGCCGCGGCACCGGCGGCGATGACGTCGCGCCAGCGTTCCTGCTCGCGGCGGATATGCGCTTCGTAGGCGGCGCCGTCGCGCAGGTCCGGCAGCGCGCCCAGCCGCGCGACATCGTGCTGCAGCGCCGGCAACCGCAACACCGCGGACATCTCCGCCCAGAGTTCGTCGCACAGCGCCTGCGGCAGGGCCGCCGGCCCGACGAAGCAGTAGCCGCTGCCGGCCACCAGTGCCGCCAGCCCCGCTTCTGCCGCGCACGGGGTGGCGGCCAGGCAGTCGGCGCGCGCCTTCTCGGCGGTGAAGATCGGATAGGCCTGGCCGGTGGCGATCAGCGGCAGGATGCCCGGCGCCTCGCCGAACACCATGTCGACCTCGCCTCGCGCCAGATCCCGGACCGCCGGTGTCAGGCCCTCGTAGTGCTGGGTCTGCAGCGCTATGCCGGTCTCGGCCTGGAACAGCTCGGCCAGCACCCGGCTGATGCCGCTGCCGGCCGCACCGATCTTCCAGGCGCCGGGCCGCAGGCGCGCATGGGCCAGCAGCTGCCGCAGGTCGCGCGCCGGCATGTGTCCGCCGACCGCCAGGATGTTCGGCACCTGCGCCAATCCGCCGATGAAGCGCAGGTCGTGGAACACCTCGAACATGTCGCGGGTCGCCAGCAGCGGATTGAAGATCAGCGTGCCGGTGCCGGCCAGCGCCAGGGTGAGCCCGTCGGGCTGCGCCCGGGTCGCCATGTGGATGCCGAGGGCGCCGCCCATGCCGGTGGTGTTCTGCACCCGTATCTCGCGCCCGGTCGCGGCGGCCAGCCGGGTCGCGAAGCAGCGGCCGAGTTCGTCGGCCGGGCCGTGGGGCGGGTAGGGGATCAGCAGGGTCACCGGGCGTGTCTCGCGGGCCGGCGGGCGCTGTGCCACGCGCGCGATCAGGTCGTGGATGGCGCGCGCGGTGCTGCCGGGGCGATGCGCCCGGCTGGTCGACAGCGCCAGCCGCCAGGCCGGGCCGTTCTGCACCGGCACCGTGCGCAGCCGCGGATGCCGGGTGGCGGGCAGGCTCAGCGACGGCAATAGCGCCACGCCGCGGTGCTGCAGCACCAGGTCGAGCGCGGTGTGCGGGTGAATGACGAACTGGATGTCGGCAGGGCGCGCGTCGAACCTTTTCAGTACGCCGGCGGTTTCCTCCAGCGCCACCAGCCGCTCGTAGCGCAGGTGCTCCGGGGCGATCTCGCGCCGGTGGCCGAAGGGGTGGTCGTCGCGGCAGACCAGCACGAAGGGGTCGTGCGCCAGGGTGGTCTGCCGCAGGCCGGGCGCGGGGCGGTCGGCGTCGGTGATCGCGAGGTCGGCATGGCCGCTGCGTACCTGGTCGAGGGCCGCCTGGCGTCCGGATTCGACCAGGCGCAGGTCGATCCCGGGATGGTGCCGGGCGATCTCGGCCAAGCGCGCCGGCAGGTAGGCGCTGGTGGCTGCGGTGCAGGTGATGCGCACCACACCGCCGGCCTCCCGGGCATCGTGGCGCACCTGCTGCAGCACCCCGTCGAGCGCGCCCAGCGCCTCGCGCAGCGCCGGCAGCATGCGCTGGCCGGCGGCGGTGAGTTCGACCCTGCGGGTGGAGCGCGAGAACAGCGCGGTGCCGAGCGCCGATTCCAGGCTTTTGAGGCACTGGCTGGCGGCCGACTGGGTCAGCCCCAGGGTGTCGGCCGCGGCGCTGAAGCTGCCGTGCTCGGCCACCGCCACCAGCATCTCGAGCTGTCGCAGCGTGACGGCGCTGGCGCCGGCGGAGGCACGCTCGGGATCTGTCATGGATTGATAAGCACGGCTACTCGGTGAAGAAGGCGACCTGATTTTGTGGCGGGCCGCATCGCACGTTCAATCCGGGCGTCTCCCTACCCCCGGCCCTTTTCACATTCCGACCCCCCCAACGCAACACTGCCTGGAACCGACCATGAACAGACGCCCCGTCCTGAAGAGCCTCGCCGCCTGGGCTGCCCTCGGCGCCTTCGCGCTGCCCGCGCGTGCGGCCACCTTTCCCGACCGGCCGCTGCGCCTGGTGGTGCCGTTCCCGCCCGGCGGGCCGGCCGACAACTACGGCCGCATCGTGGCGGCGGGCCTGTCGGCCGAACTGCAGCAATCGGTGGTGGTGGACAACCGGCCGGGTGTCTCCGGCGCCCTCGGCGTGCAGAGCGTGGCGCGCGCGCCGGCCGACGGCTACACCGTCGGGCTGGCCGGCACCGGTGCCACCGTGTTCCTGCCGCTGCTCACCGCCAAGCCGCTGTTCGACACGTTCGCCGACCTGACCTTCATCAGCGGCGTGGCGACCGCGCCGAACGTCTTCGTCGTCGGCCCGGGCGTGAAGGCGCCGGATATCCAGAGCTTCATCGCCGAGGCCCGGCAGCGGCCCGGCGGCTTCTCCATCGCCTCGACCGGTGTCGGCAGCAGCCCGCACATCCTGGCCGCGCTGTTCCAGCAGAAAAGCGGCACCCAGCTGCTGCACGTGCCCTACAAGGGCGCGGCGCCGGCGCTG
Organism: Burkholderiaceae bacterium; assembly: GCA_022701845.1. The sequence goes on along the minus strand of JAKONS010000360.1, from coordinate 2,036 downwards.
CAGGAGCTGATCGGCGGCCAGGTGGATGCCTTCATCGGCGAGGTCGCCGGCGTGATCCCCTTCGTGCAGTCGGGCAAGGCGCGCGCGCTGTTCTGCGCGGCCGACGCCCGCGCCAAATGGCTACCCCAGGTGCCGTCGGCGCCCGAGGTCGGTCTGCCCGAGGTGGTGCTGACCGGCGACTACGGCCTGGTGGCACCGGCCGGCCTCGATGCCGCGGTGGCGCAGCGGCTGTCGGCGGCGATGGCGCGGGTGCTCGCGCAGCCCGAGGTGCAGCGCAAGTTCGATCAGCAGTTCGGCACGCCCGATGCCAGCGATTCCGCCCGCTATACCGCCAAGCTGCGCAGCGAGACCCAGCGCTGGCGCCCGGTGATCCAGGCCGCCAACATCACCCTCGATTGACGCCCATGACCACGCCCATCTCCACGACAACAACCCCCGACACCCCGGCGGAAATCGCCATCGACGGCCGGACGCTGACCGCGCAGCAGGTGGTCGACATCGCCCGCCACGGCGCCCGGGTGCGGCTGGCCGACAGCGCCCGCGCCGTCATGCAGGACGCCCGCGCGGTGGTCGACGAGGTGTTGGCCAGCGGCGAGACGGTGTACGGCTTCAACAGCAGCGTCGGCGTGAAGACCGGCGTGCCGCTGGCCGGCGACCGCATCGCGGAGTTCAACCGGCGCCTGCTGCGCACCCACCGCATGGGCCACGGCCCGCAGGCCTCGGTCGAGTGGGTGCGTGCCACGCTGGCGGTGCTGTTGAACTCGATGGCCTCGGGCATGCCGGGCGTGCGTCCGCTGCTCGCCGACATCGTCGTCGCCGCGCTGAACGCGCATCGGCCGATCGTGCTGCATGTGTGGGGCGCCGGCGGCGAGAGCGACATGTCGCCGATGTCGGACGTCGGCAGCCAGCTCTATGCGGACACCCCGTTCGAAGCCGGCGAAGCGCTCGCGCTGCTCAATTCGAGCGCGTTCTCGCTCGGCCTGGCCGCGCTGGCGTTCCACGACCTCGCGGCGCTGCTGCGGGCCTGGGTGCCGGTGGCGGCGTTGAGCATGGAGGGCTACGGCGCCAACCCCTCCATCACCACTGCGGCGGCGATCGCCTCCAAGCCTTTCGCCGGCGTGCGCACCGTCGGCGACCGGCTGCATGCCGGCCTGCAGGGCAGCTATCTGTTCGAGGAGGACGGTCCGCGCAAGCTGCAGGATCCGTTGTGCTTTCGCTCGATTCCGATCGTGTTCGGCAACGCGCTGGACACCTACGACTTCGCGCACCGCCAGTTCGTGACCGAGCTCAACGCCAGCCAGTGCAACCCGGTCGTGTCGGTCGCCGAGCGGCGCCTGGTGGCGGTGGCCAACTTCGACATGCTGCAGCTGTCGATGGCGCTGGACACGATGCGGCTGGCGATGGTGCCGGTGATGACCTGCTCCACCGAGCGCATCGCCAAGATGGCGGACTCCTTCTGGTCGGGGCTCAGCATGGGGCTGATCGAGGAGGACGAGATCGGGCTGCCCGGTTTCAACGGGCTGGCGTATTTTCACAAGTCGCTGACGTCGGAGGCGCGGCTGCTGGCGATGCCGGTGCTGCACGATCTGCCGAGTTCGAGCCATTCGAACGGGAATATCGACCGGTTCAGCCATACCAGCCTGGCGGCACGTCGCACCTGTGAGTTGGGGGTGATGTGCCGGTCGTTGCTGGCGATGGAGTTGGTGGTGGCGGCGCAGGCGGTGGAGATGCGGGGGTGTGCGCCGTTGGCTGATGGGACGGAGCGGTTGCTGCGGTTTGTTCGGGGGGTGGTTGCGTTTGCTGGGGGGGAGGAGGGGGTGCCTAATGTTGGGGGGTTGGTTGAGGTTTTGGAGGGGGTGGGGTTTGAGGTGGGTGGGGTTTGTGGGTGGTGAGGGGGGGGCTTTGTTTGTTTGTTGTTGTTTGAACTGGTAGCTGGGGGCTTGCGCGCCCCCAGACCCGCGGTAACTTTCTTTGCTGGCACAAAGAAACTCACGAAAGAAATGCCTGAATGCGGGGACGAGCTGAACGCTCGAGTC
>JAKONS010000347.1 GCA_022701845.1 Burkholderiaceae bacterium | reverse complement strand
AGGCGCTTGTCTTCACCGCCGCGATGCTCACCGGAATGATCGTCTTCGAAGGCATTGAGCGTCGCAAGTCGCTGCGTGCAGAACCCGCGATCTGACACAGGCTCAGGGATTCGGCTTCTGCGCCATCGGCGATTCGATCGGATTGCCATAGAGCGGTCGCGCGCCGAATTGTGTGCTGATGGCGTAGGCCACGCCGCAGGCTAGCATCACTGGAACGGTGAGCTGGAATTGATTTGTCATCTCCAGCACCATCACTATCGCCATCAGCGGCGCATGGGTGACTGCGGCCAGCACCGCCGCCATGCCGACCACCGCGAGCAGACGCGGATCGCCCACCCACACCGCCGGCAACCAGAGCGCCGCCACTTGGGCCAAGACACTTCCAGCGGTCGCCCCGACGAAAAGCGATGGCGTGAACACACCGCCGATCGCGCCGCTGCCCGAACTCAGCGTCGTCGCCACCACTTTTGCGAGCAGCACCCACGCGAGCCATTGCCAGGCGTGGTCACCGTGAAGCACCTGCGACACCACGCTGTAGCCATTGCCCCAGACCTGCGGCACCCAGGCCGACAACAGCCCCACGAGCAAGCCCCCGAGTCCCAGGCGCAGGACTGGCGTACGGATGCGCGCGAACCAGCTTCGCCCTGATTCGAGCAGCGCCAGCAACCCCCAGCCCAACCCGCCGAACAGCACGCCGGCGAGTAAGGCGATGCCGAGGCTCGTCGGTGCCATGACGACAGGCGTAACGTCGTAGAGCGGTTTGGGTTCGACCAGCCAGTAGATCAGTGAACTGGCCGTGGCCGACGCGATCAGCACCGGAGCGACCGTGTGGCGCGCGAGGAAACCGAGCGCCAGTTCCAGAACGAAGACGACGCCCGCAATGGGTGCGTGATAGGCCGAGCCGATGCCTGCGGCGATGCCGCACACCAGCAGCGTGTTGCGTTGTTCCGGCGCCGTCGCGACGAGCCGTGCCAGTCGCGCACTGACCCAGGCAGCCAGTTGGACCATCGGCCCTTCGCGTCCGATGGAAGCGCCCGTGCCGACGGATAAGAGCGCGGACACGGTGCGTGTCAACGTCGTTCGATCGTTCAGGTCGACTCTTCCTGCGCGCGCGGCATCGATGTAGTCGAGGTTCGCCGCGCCGCCCGGGCCCCGCCTGGCCCAGGCCGTTCCGCCTTGCAGGACCAGCCCTGCGAGCAAGCCGCCCGCGGTGCAGACCAGCGCGCGGTGCCAGGGCGACAACGACAACGCGGCTTCGACCAGTCCGCCGCGCTGACCGGTCGCGAGTTCCTCGACCCATTGCGTCAACCACCGGAAGCCCACGACGGCAGCCGCAGCGAGCGCGCCCGTCACGGCCGCCCACCACCAGACGCGCAACGTTTCGGCAGCCGGTCCCATGGCCCACAGGCGCGCACGACCGCGTCTGGGAGACGCTACTTCTTCGGGAAATTCGTTGGCAGCCACGGGGATTCCATTTCAAGACGCTCGCAGTGCGCCACGAAGCGTTGCAGGTTGCCCGAAAGGCGCTTTTTCTGATGGTGCACCAGATAGAAGCGGCGAGTCAGACGAGGCAACGTGGTTCGCAGAACGACCAGTCTGCCGAGTGTCACCAGGTCCTGCACCGCGCACAGCGACAGGCAAGCCAGCCCGAGGCCTTCGGCCGTCGCCTGCTTGATCGCCTCGGTGCTGCCCGGCTGCATGTCGCCGTCCAGGTGGTGAAGGTGCGGCAGCAACACGTGCTCCACGGCCTCGCGCGTGCCGGAACCCGGCTCACGGAGCAACCAGCGTGCCTGCCGCAAGGCCTTCAACGGAACGCGTGCCTGCACGCCCTCCTGCACCAGCGCATGCGTCGGTGCAGCCACGATGACCAACTCGTCCTGAAGCCATGGCGTCACTCGAAGCTCGGCCTCGTGGCAGGGCCCTTCGATCAGACCGATGTCGACCTCCAGGCGGGTCACGGCCGCAGCGATGTCGCGCGTGTTGCCGATGACGACATCCACCGCGGTCCCGGGCCACGTTCTGCTGTAGCCAGCGACCAGCGCTGGCAGCACGTAATTGCCGATTGTCGTGCTGGCACCAACGCGAAGGCGCGTGACCAGAGGCGCGGTTGCAGGTCCCGTGCTGCCGAGCCCGAACCGGCTTTCGATTTCCTGTGCGCCGTCGAGCAATGACCTGGCTTGCGGCAGCAGCGCACGGCCGTTGTCGTTCAGCAGCAAGCGCTTGCCGATGCGGTCGAACAGTTGGGCGCCGAGCAGGCTCTCCAGTTCGTTCAGCGCGCCACTGGTCGCCGACTGGGACAGCGAGACCCGCTCACCGGCGGCGGTGGTGCTGCCGGTGTCAGCCACGGCCGTGAAGATCAGAAGTTGACGCAATGTCAGGCGCATCCAAACGCTTTCGTTACCTGTTAGATGGCTAGGTTATAGCGGAAGTATCCGTTTGCCGGATAGATCGAATCGGTTCAAAGTTCGTCTATGCCTTCAGAAAACGACGCGATGGAGAAAACGATGCACACCGCCACCCCCCCGGTTCAACTACTGCACAACCCTACTGCCAAGGGTCGTCTGCGTCAGCTGTTGCCCGGCTTTGCACTGACGGGCGCGCTGGCGTTCGCATCGATCCAACTGGGCAAGATCGGCTGGCTGCAAGCCAACGGCATCAGCGCATTGACCCTGGCCATTGTGCTGGGCATGGGGGTCGGCAACACCGTCTACCCACGCATCGGCGCGCTGGCCGGCGCGGGCGTGACCTTCTCGAAGGCCAATCTGCTGCGCCTGGGCATCATCCTGTACGGCCTGCGTCTGACCTTCCAGGACATCGGTAACGTGGGCTGGACCGGCGTCGCGATCGACGCCACGGTGCTGTGTACCACCTTCGGGCTCGCCTGCTTCCTCGGCACCCGGGTCTTCGGGCTCGACCGCAAGACGGCCATGCTGATCGGCGCCGGCAGTTCGATCTGCGGCGCGGCGGCGGTAATGGCGGCCGAACCCGTCGTGCGCGGCCGCGCCGAGCAGGTGAAGGTCGCGGTGGCCACGGTGGTGGTGTTCGGCACGCTGGCGATCTTCCTGTATCCGGTGCTGTATCACCTGGTCGCGCAATTCCGGCTGTTCGACCTGTCGCCCACCGCTTACGGCGTGTTCGCCGGCTCGACGATCCATGAGGTGGCACAGGTGGTCGCCGCCGGTCGCGCCGTCAGCGAGCAGGCTGCGAACACCGCCGTCATCGCCAAGATGGTCCGCGTGATGATGCTGGCGCCGTTCCTGATCATCCTGTCCGCCTACCTCTCCCGCTCCAGTGCCAAGGACGCCGATGGCA
>JAKONS010000341.1 GCA_022701845.1 Burkholderiaceae bacterium | reverse complement strand
TGGCGATCCAGCCGCCGGAGGCGATGGCGCTGACCACCGCCGCGGCGCCGACCAGCAAGGCGAACACCAGGCAGATCAGCAGGCCGAGGCCGCCCATGTCCTGGGCGCGCTCCATCATCGTGCCGGGGTTCTGCAGCGTGGCCGCGTCGAAACGCAGTTGCTGGGTGAGGGCCAGTTCGAGCCGGTCGAACACCGTCGGCGTCAGCAGCACCACCGCGAAGGAGCCGGCGCCCAGCACCGCCAGGTTGGCCAGATCACGCGAGCGCGGCGCCTGCCCGTCCTTCTTGGCCTGGTCGAGCTTACGGGCGGTGGCGGGTAGTTGGCGGTCTGAGCTGGAATCCATAGCAGCGCTGGGTGGAGTGCTGCCATTGTCGGAACGGCGCCCTGAGCTTAAGCGCCGATGAGAGGGCGGTTTATCGGGCTGGAGGGCGTTTCAGCATGTCGTCGAAAACGAAAGAAACGCGACGGCGTCACGCCGATGCGATGGCTCAGAAACCCAGGCTGGCCAGCAGATCGTCCACTTCCGACTGGCTCGTCACCACTTCGCCGGAGCTTTTCTCCGAATCCACCACCGGCCCGTTGAGCTTGGGATGCGACGGCTCCGGCAGGCCTTCCACCGCGATCTCGGCATCGGCGGCGGCGGTCACCGCGGCAGCCGATGCGGCGGTGGCGGCGGCGGCCGCTTCGGGCGCGGCGCTGCCGGGCGGGGCGGTCTGGATCAGCAGCTGGATCAGCTGGTCCTCGATGTTCGCGGTCAGGCTCACCACCCGGGCGATGACCTGGCCGGTGAGGTCGTGGAAGTCCTGCGCCATCATGATTTCCGTCAGGTGGCCGTCGGCCTCCTGGGTGGAGCGCTCCACCGCTTCCAGGAAATTCATGATGCGGCCGCTGGCCACCGCGGCCACCGGGTCCTTCTTCACGTTGGCGACCATCTGGCGCGCCTCGTTCAGGATGAACTCGTGGTTGGTCTTGGCCATTTCCACCCGGTTGAGCACTTTTTCGGCGGCGTCGCTGGTCAGGCGGGCGATGTACGACAGCCGGCTCTTGGCGTCGGGCATCTCGCCGACGCTCTCGCGCAGGCGGTCGGCGAAACCCAGGGCGTTGAGCGAATCGTGCAGCTGGCGGGTCAGCTGGCCGATCTTCAGGTGGACGATCTCGGACGCCACCGGCGACAGCGCGGCGCTGGAGGCGGCGGGTGCGGTCAGGGTGCTGGTGTTCATGCGGCCAACCCTGTCTTCTTCAGAATGTTGAGCACCTTTTCCTCCAGCGTCGCCTTGGTGAAGGGTTTGACGATGTAGCCGGCGGCGCCGCCCTGGGCCGCGGCCACGATGTCTTCCTTGCGGGCCTCGGCGGTCACCATCAGCACCGGCAGGTGCTTGAGCTTCTCGTCGGCCTTGATGGTCGACAGCAGCTCGAAGCCGTTCATGTTGGGCATGTTGATGTCGGTCACGACGAAGTCGAAGCGGCCGTTGCGCAGCTTCTGCAGGGCGGCGGAGCCGTCCTCGGCTTCGTCGGCATCGGCAAAGCCGCTTTCCTTGAGCAGGTTGCGCACGATGCGGCGCATGGTGGAGAAGTCGTCGACGATCAGGAAACGCAATGCTGTGGCCACGGATGACCCTTTCGGTGGGGAGGCGGAATGAAAAATGGCGCGATGAAAAGCGGTGCCGCTAACGCGCGACGGAAGCGCCCGGCGCGCCCGGCGTGGTGGCGGGGCGGGCCGCGTTCGAGGTGGCTTCGGCGGTCGGTTCGGCCTGCTCGCGCGGCGGGCGCGCCGGCAGGTCGATGAATTTCTTGCGCGGCGGGAAAGCGGCGGCGCCCGGCTGCTGGGCGTCCATCTGCTCGACCGCCTGCTCGACCTCGTCGGGCGGCACCGCGGGCAGGCCGTGGCCCAGCAGGCGCTCCTCGGCCTCGCGGGTGAGCACGGTGACGGTGATGCGCCGGTTGCTGGGCGAGCGGAGGTTCTGCTTGTCGAGCGCGTCGCTGGCGGCCAGGCCGACCACCCGCGCCAGCTGCGCGTCGGGCATGCCGGCCACCACCAGTTCGCGCCGGGTGGCATTGGCCCGGTCGGCCGAGAGTTCCCAGTTGCTGTAGCCGCGGTCGCCGTTGCCGTAGGGCGTGGCGTCGGTGTGGCCGGCCAGGCTGATCTTGTTCTCGACGTTGCCGAGCGCCGAGCCGATTTCGCGCAGGATGTCGCGCATGTAGGGCTTCACCAGGGCGCTGCCGCTGTCGAACATCGGCCGGTTCTGGTCGTCGACGATCTGGATCTGCAGCCCGTCGGGCGTGACCTCGATGCGGATCTGCGACTTGTATTCGGCGAGCTTCGGGCTCTCGGTGATCAGCGATTCGATCTTCTTCTGCAGTTCCGCCATGCGCTTGGCGTCCTGCTCGGCCTGCACCCGCTTCATCTCGCGGGCGGCCATCTTGGTCTTCTTGTCGGCGTCGGATTCCGAGCGGCGCACCTGGCCGTGCACCTTCGACAGGTCGTTGCCGCCGCCGGGCAGGATGCTGGAGCTGTTGCCGGAGCCGTCGCCGCCCTGCAGGGCCACCTGCATCGGGTTGGCGAAATAGGAGGCGATGCCCTGCAGCTCGCCCTTGGCGGTGGAGCCGAGCAGCCACATCAGCAGGAAGAACGCCATCATGGCGGTCACGAAGTCGGCATAGGCGATCTTCCAGGCGCCGCCATGCGGGGCATGGCCGCCCTTCTTGATCTTCTTGACGATGATGGGCTGGAGTTTTTTCTCGGCCATGGTCAGCGGGCTACTTCTTGCCCTTCACATGCGCTTCCAGCTCGCCGAAGGTGGGCCGCTCGGTCGAGAACAGTACCTTGCGGCCGAACTCGATGGCGGTCGACGGGTTGTAGCCCTGCATGCTGGCCAGCAGGGTGGTCTTGATGCAGAGGAATTCCTTGGCCGCGTCTTCGGACTTCTGCTCCAGCAGGCCGGCCAGCGGCTCGACCACGCCGTAGGCCAGCAGGATGCCCAGGAAGGTGCCGACCAGCGCCGAGCCGATCATGCCGCCCAGCACCGACGGCGGCTGGCCGACCGAGCCCATGGTGTTCACCACGCCCAGCACCGCGGCCACGATGCCGAAGGCGGGCAGGGCGCCGGCCAGCCGGGCCAGCGCGGCGATCGGGGCGTGGGCCTCCTGGTGGTGGGTCTCGATCTCGCTGTCCATCAGCGACTCGATCTCGTGCGAATTCAGGTTGCCCGACACCATCATGCGCAGGTAGTCGGTCATGAACTCGACCACATGGTGGTCGCTGCCGACGGTGGGATATTTCTTGAAGATCTCGGAGTCGTGCGGCGTCTCGACATCCTTCTCGATCGCCATCAGGCCGTCCTTGCGCGCCTTCTGCAGGATGTCGTAGAGCAGCGACATCAGCTCCATGTAGCGCGCCTTGGTGTATTTGCTGCCCTTCATCACCGTGGGCAGCGTCTTCAGCGTCGACTTCAGCACCTTGGCCTGGTTGTTCACCACGAACGCGCCGAGGGCACCACCCATGATGGTGATGATCTCGAACGGCAGCGCATGCAGGATGACGCTGATGTTGCCGCCGTGCGCGATGTACACCCCGAAGATGCACCCGAGGCAGACGACATAGCCAATGATGACGAGCATGGAAAGATGTTGGGACGCACTCTGCGGTCTGCGCGCGGGCTGCGGCGGGCGTCGGAGGGCACGTGTCGGAATGTTAAAGCAGTCACAAGACCTGCTAGCGCCCGATTTGCCACCCGAAAACCGGCTACTTCGACCGGTGACTCCCGGCAAAACCGCCTGAAAAAGCGGCAAAAGCGCCTGAAAAGCGGTTCAGACGCTGGAATAGGCGATGTTTTTCGCGCTGTTCCGGCGAACGCAACCATCCAGTTGCCGTTGTAATGGCGCGACCCGGCTCCTGCCGCCCTGCGGCGCTGCCGGCACCACAACCAACACGCATCGGCCCATGAGCTCTTCGAAACGCAGCGTCATCACCTTCTTCCCCAGCGACGACGACGGCGGTCGGCAGGCGATGGAACGACTGGCGCAGGAGGCCGAACGGCACGGCTGGCGCACCCGCCTGGCGGCCGGGCCGCACGAGCGGGCGCAGGTGGGCGTGCATGCGGGCGCCGACGCGGCGGTCAACGCCGAACGGGCGCTGCGCCTGCCGCCCGGCGCCGGCCCGGCGCAGCAGTGGCAGGCGCTGGAGGCGGCGCTCGGCAGCGCGCGGGCCGGCAGCGCGGCGGACGATGCCGCATCGCCCTACGACTTCAACCCCGACTTCGGCGTGTACGAGCGGCCGCGCCCGGTGGCCCATGCCTACAACGACGGCGACGCCACCGAGCGCCGGGTGTTCGGCATCATTTCCGGCGCCGGCGACGTGTCGCAGGGCTCCGACGAGCTGTTCGCCCATGCCGACGACTGGCCCACGCTCTACCACCTGAGCCCGGCGCGCGCCAACCTGCTGCGGCCGATCGAGGCCGACCTGCGCGGCAAGACGGTGCTGGAGCTGGGTTCGGGCTGCGGCGCCATCAGCCGCTACCTGGCCGAGGCCGGCTGCGACCTGACCTGCGTCGAGGGCAGCCACCGCCGCGCCTCGATCACCGCCGCGCGCTGCCGCGGCCTGCCGAACGTGCGGGTGTTCAACGACAACTTCCAGCAGTTCGAGACGGCCGAGCGCTTCGACGTCGTCACCCTGATCGGCGTACTGGAGTACAGCCGGGTGTTCATCGAGGGCGAGGACCCGATCGCCGCGGCGCTCGCGCTGGCGCACGGTTTCCTGAAGCCCGACGGCGTGCTGCTGGTGGCCATCGAGAACAAGCTGGGCCTGAAATACTTCGCCGGCGCCCCGGAGGACCATGTGGGTGCCGCCTTCTTCGGCATCGAAAGCCTGTACGACCGCAAGACCGCGGTGACCTTCGGCCGGCGCGAGCTGGCGCGCGTCCTGCGCAGCGCGCGCTTCGAGCGCTCGCACTTCTACTTTCCGTTTCCCGACTACAAGCTGCCGACGATGGTGCTCACCGAGCACGGCGAGCAGGACGCCGACCCGGCGGTGCTGCAGAACCTGCTCTCCGGCGCCTTCGCGCCCAACCAGACCGGCAACTACCTGCGCACCTTCTCCGAGGGTGCGGCCTGGCGTGCGCTGGTCGACAACGGCCTGGTCGGCGACTTCGCCAACTCCTTCCTGGTGGTGGCCCGCAAGGGCGACGGCAACTGGCAGGGCGCGCCCGACGACTGGGCCTTCACCTATTCGGGCAGCCGCCGCAAGTCGCTCGGCAAGGAGGTGCGCATCGCCCGCGACACCGCCGCAGCCGGTGCCGGTGCCGCGGTGCACCGCCGCATGCTGCATGCCGCCGCGCCGCCCGACTGGATGCGCATGCCGGCTCGCGAGGCGCTGCTCCCGGGCGAGATCCTGTTCAACCGCCTGCTGCCGATCGTCAACCGCCCCGGCTGGGACCCGGACCATCTGGTGGCCTGGCTGCAGCCGCTGGTGCAGCTGCTGAAGGCCGAGAGCCGCACCGTCGGCAAGCGCCGGGTGCTGCCGGGCCGTTTCTTCGACGCCACGCCGTTCAACCTGGTGGGTGAGGAGGGTAAAGAGGCCGGCGGCTGGCGGCTGTTCGACCTGGAATGGTCGATCTGGCCCGAGCTCGACATCACGTTGCCGCTGTTCCGCGGCGTGTTCCACAGCCTGGCGCGCATCGGCACCGTGGCGCAGCCGCGCGCCGGCACGCCGACCGGGCTGGCGGCGCTGGCGCAGGCGGTGGTCGAGCAGGCCACCGGCTGGGCGGTGGATGTGCAGGCGCACCTGGAGAAGGAAGCGGTGTTCATGGGCCGGGTGCTGCTGGGCGGCTTCAGCGCCGACGGCTTCACCAGCAGTGCGCTACAGGTGCGGCCGGCGCTGGCCACCCTGGGCCGCCGCCAGGCCGGGCAGGGCACGGCCGCCGACGGCGCGCAGCCGGCCGAGGCCGAGCTGCATCCGCTGCTGAAGCTGGCGGCCCGGGTGCCGTCGAAGGCGCGCGGCGGGCTGATCGACGCGCACCTGGCGGCGCACGGCGGCGGCCCGGCGGTGGCGATCTTCGTGCGCAACCTCGACGGCGATCTCGACAAGCTGTCGGCCACCCTGGCCAGCCTGGCCTTCGGCGAATGCCTGTACGACAACGTCAAGGTGACGGTGCTGTCGCCCGACACCCAGGCCGGCTCGCCCGACGACAAGGTGCAGCTGCTGAAGGTGGACCCGGCCGCCTATGTGGACGGGCTCAACATCGCCTTGCTGCAGTCGTCCTGCGAATGGGTGCTGATCGTGGACGCCGGCACCACCTTCACCCGCGCCGGCCTGCTGATGGTGGTGCTGCAGGCGATGCAGGCGCCCGACTGCCGCGCGGTGTATGCCGACGAGCTGCGGCGCCAGCCCGGCGGCGGGCTGGGCGCGGCGTTCCGGCCCGGCTTCAACCTGGACCTGCTGCTGAGCCTGCCGCAGAACATGGCGCGCCACTGGCTGGTGCGGCGCGAGGTGGCGATCCAGGCCGGCGGGTTCGACCCGGCCTTTGCCGACGCGCTCGAATTCGAGCTGATCGTGCGGCTGATCGACAGCGGCGGCGTCGACAACCTGGCGCATGTCGACGAGCTGCTGCTGACCACCGATGCCCGCCCCCTGGTCGACAGCCCGGCAGAGCGCGCGGTGCTGGCGCGGCACCTGGCCGGACGCGGCTATGCGAGCGCCCAGGTCGGCAGCGACCTGCCGGGTCGCTACCGCATCCGTTATGGCCATGCGGCGCAGCCGCTGGTGTCGATCATCGTGCCCACCAAGGACCAGCTGCCGGTGCTGCAGCGCTGCGTGGAGAGCCTGCTGGAGAAGACCCGCTATCCGCACTACGAGGTGCTGATAGTCGACAACGCCAGCGAAACGCCGGACGCCCGCCACTGGCTCGACGGCATCGCCGCCATGGGCAGCGCGCAGGTGCGGGTGCTGCGCTATCCGCATGCCTTCAACTACTCGGCCATCAACAACATGGCAGCGCGCGAGGCGCGCGGCGAGTACCTGGTGCTGCTCAACAACGACACCGCCATCGTGCGCGAGGACTGGCTCGACGAACTGCTGAACCATGCCCAGCGCCCCGAGGTGGGCGTGGTCGGCGCCAAGCTGCTCTACCCCAGCGGCAAGCTGCAGCACGCCGGCGTGGTGCTGGGCCTGCGCGGGCCGGCCGACCATCCGTTTCTGGAAGAGCCGATGGACGCCGCCGGCCACATGCACCGGCTCGAGGTGGACCAGGACTACAGCGCGGTCACCGCGGCCTGCCTGATGACCCGCGCCGACATCTATGCCGAGGTCGGCGGGCTCGACGAGAACGCCTTCAAGGTGTCGTACAACGATGTCGATTTCTGCCTGAAGGTGGGCGCCACCGGCCGCCTGGTGGTGTGGACGCCGCATGCGGTGCTGATGCACGAGGGCTCGGTGAGCCAGACCCGGGTCGACACGACCGCCAGCGCCGCCAAGAGCGAGCGTTTCCGCAACGAGCAGGCGGCGATGTACGAACGCTGGCTGCCGCTGCTGGCCCGCGACCCCGCCTACAACCGCAACCTGACCCTCACCGGCCCCGGCTTCGAGCTGGAGCCCGACGAGGACCGCGGCTGGCGCAGCCTTCCGTGGCACCCGGCGCCGGTGGTGCTGGCGTTTCCGGCCGACAGCGCCGGCTGCGGCCACTACCGCATGGTGCAGCCCTTCCGCGCGATGGAGCGCGCCGGCCTCGTCGAGGGGCGGCTGCTGGAAGTGCACCTGTCGGAGATCGCACTGGAGCGCGCCAACCCCGACACGATCGTGTTCCAGCGCCAGGTGATGGATTTCCAGATCCAGGCGATGCAGCGCGCCGCCCGCTATTCGCGCGCCTTCAAGGTGTTCGAGCTGGACGACTATTTGCCCGGGGTGCCGCTGAAGAGCGCGCACCGCGATGCGATACCCGCCGACATCCTGAAATCGCTGCGCCGCGCGGTGTCGCTGACCGACCGCTTCGTGGTGTCGACCGATGCGCTGGCCGAGGCTTTCTCGGACATGCACCGTGACATCCGGGTGGTGCGCAACCTGCTGCCGGCGGCCTGGTGGAAGGACGTGGCGGTGCCCAAGCGCGTGGAGACCCGGCGCAAGCCGCGGGTGGGCTGGGCTGGCGGCATCAGCCACCGGGGCGACCTGGAGCTGATCGCCGACGTGGTCGAGGCGCTGGCCGGCGAAGTGGAGTGGGTGTTCTTCGGCATGTGCCCGGACCGGCTGCGGCCGTTCGTGCACGAGGTGCGGCACGGGGTGGATATCGAGCAGTACCCGCGGGAGTTGGCGCGGATGGATCTGGATGTGGCGGTGGCGCCGCTGGAGCACAACCTGTTCAATGAATGCAAGAGCAATTTGCGCTTGCTGGAATATGGGGCTTGTGGGTTTCCGGTGGTGTGTACCGATATTCGGTGTTATGCGGATGCGGGGTTGCCGGTTACGCGGGTGAAGAATCGGTTCAAGGATTGGGTGGGGGCGATTCGGATGTATACGCAGGATTTGGCGGGGGCTGCGCGGGCGGGGGAGGTTTTGCGGGAGGTGGTTTTGCGGGATTGGACTTTGGAGGGGGATCGGTTGGTGGGGTGGCGGCGGGCTTGGGTGGGGGGGTGATTTTTTTGTTTGTTTGAATTTGAGAGGGGTTTTTGATTGAGTAGCTGGGGGCTTGCGCGCCCCCAGACCCGCGGTAACTTTCTTTGCTGGCACAAAGAAACTCACGAAAGAAATGCCTTCAATGCGGGGACGAGCTGAACGCTCGAGTCGGGCCATTGCTTCG
>JAKONS010000303.1 GCA_022701845.1 Burkholderiaceae bacterium | reverse complement strand
CGACGCACAGACCGTATCGGTTGCTCCAGTGGGGCAAAGCATTGCGTGACATCGACGTGGTGCTCTAACAGCTTGCGCTGTCTCGCTGGCGTGATGGAGTCACCAGCGGTCAGCGCGACTTCGATCCGATGAAATCACGTATCGCTGCGGCTCCTTCAGTTGCGGTACAGAACGACGTGTCAATGACGAGATCGTATGCCCTGCTAAATGCTGGATGGTCGTGCTGTTCGCGTGCCATGCCCATCCCCCTGTCTTCGCGCTCACGTTCCCGCTGCTCAAGTGTGGAAAGCGATGCACTGACGCCTACTAGGTACAACGGACGAGCGGACAGTATGTCGAGACATGCCTGGAACTCCGCTTCATCACGAAGTACGGTGTCCAAGACAATTTCAAAGCCAGTATCGAGCAGCCGTCGAAGTGTCGAACGGAGGTTCTCGCAGTGAAGTCGGTAAGCTGCTTGTTGCTCGTCGGAACTTCGCATGTCACGCCGCCTCGACATCGTGACAAACGCGTCAAGGGTGACATGGAACGCGGGAATCAGAGCACTGTCTTGCAAACTTGACGCGATGCTGGACTTGCCCGCGCTGGTGGGTCCGTGAAGAACGATGGCAATCGAAGACATGAAGTTCATTGTGCTGAAAAACGGTTGTTCCTTGACGAATCTCTATTTCGATGCCGCACATTGGCCCGACTGCCGTGTTGATAAATCCTGATTGGCTGATTTATCATCACGCCAAATGAGAAAGCCGACGTTAAACGTCGGCTTCAGCACGCACTCTACCATGATCGGTATTTGCATATTTGCATTTTCAAGGCCACATCAAATCTGATTTCAGTATTCAATTTTTTATTTGAATTCTCGGCAATTATTTTTGCGTTTTGATTCGGCCGATCAAGAGCCTTTGGCAGTCGCGCCCTGTTTGGCCAGGAAACGATCGATGGTGGCAATTTCCTTCTTCTGCGCCTTGATGACTTCTTGCGCCATTTTCCGCATCGAGGCGTCCTTGCCGTTCTTTAACTCCATTTCCGCCATGTCGATGGCGCCTTGATGGTGGATGCGCATCATCTGGGCAAAGTCCACATCGTGATTGCCCGTCATGGTCATGCCGGCCATCTTGTCGTTCATGCCTTTCATCATCGCCTTCATGTCACCGCCGTGGTTCATGCCGCCTGCGGGCATGGCGTGACCGGCCATGGGAGCGTCTGCCTTGGCAGGCTGAGCCTGCACGGCCAGCGGCGCCGCCAGCGTGCCAAGCAAGCCGAGCGCACAGATCGCCTTCAGCAGGCGACTGCCAGAACGCTGGGGTTGGCGAGCGTTGGAAGTGAGTTTCATGGGATTCTCCTTGGGTTAAAGGTCGTGGCAACAGGCTGAGTAACCTCGCACGGCCTCGGAGGTTCCAGCAGCCTGGGTTGTCATGTGCTGTAGGCCATGCAGATGGATTGGCCCGTCGATGCGTACGCACACGGGGTCGCAGGTGCGTTCATGCACGCGGTCCATCCCCACGCGTGACCACAGGGTGCCGGCATCTGGCTACACTGCGCGCATGTTTTCCCAGATACGTCTGTTTTTGCTGTGGGCCGTGATGCTCGCGATCCCTTTTCAGGGCTACGCGGCAGCGACCATGGCTTTCTGCGTGTCCAGCGGGTCAACGATGTCGCAAGCGCAGGTGCTGCAAATCGCGCGTGGTGCTCCTGAGGCTGTAGCCGTCCATGACCGTGGTCAGACCGACCCGACGCTCAGCGCTCACCAGCACGATCAACACGCGCATGCGACCGACGAGGACGCCGGCCACAAGTGCGGCACCTGTGGCGCCTGTCATGCTTCGGCACTGACGACCTCCCTGCATCCCCCGGCGCTCTTCACGCTTCCCACAGCGGATCTGCAAGAGCCCGTTGACGTTGCCCGCAACGTCGAACCCCGTCTTCTCGACAAACCGCCTCGCGCCTAAGGCGTTCGCACGCCCGTGAAGTCTCACGGGTCGCTGCGCACGTCCATGTTCCGCCCGTCTTGACCCTCGCGCCTTCGTGCGCGTGCGTTGACGGACCCCGTTCATGACCTCGCGAGGCCTCCAATGCATTATTTTTACCCAGCCCGATGGCTGGTCATCGTTCCCGTGGCCGCAGCCGTTTTTGCTGCCGCCGCACACGCACAAACGCCTGATCCTGACGCTTCGTCGGACGCGCAACGCCCGGCACAGGCGGCACCGACCGCCTTGTCCTATCGCTCGGCCCTGGAGGGATTCCAAGGCTTTACCGACGAAAAGGCCGTGCCCTGGAAACAGGCCAACGACACCGTCCACCAGCGCGGGGGTTGGAAGGCCTATGCCAAGGAGGCATCCGATGCCGGTCCAGGCCCAGCCACCGGCACCAGCGGCAGTGCGGCACACGCCCACGGCGAGGGCGCTCACACCATGCCGTCGGGCGCCTCTATGTCAATGCCCATGGCACCACGGAAAGGCCAGCCATGAAGCCGACCTTCCGCCTGAGCGCCGTGGCGGCGGTGGCCTTGGCCCTGACCGGCTGCGCCTCCGTCAGCATCGATGACGCGCTTAAGGAAACCAACGCCCGCTCCGAGCCGTTCACTGACGGCAAGGTCGAACTCAGCCGCACCAAGGAACAGCGCGACCAACGCGCCGCCCTGACCAGCGACCTGCTGTCCCGGCCGCTGACCCAGAGCGATGCCGTCCAGGTGGCCCTGGCCAACAGCCCGTCGCTGCAGGCGTTGATTGCGCAGAGCGCGGTCAACCTCGCGCTGGCCAACCAAGTGGGTCGGTTGCCCAACCCGATCTTGTCGTTCGAGCGTGTGCGCCTGAATG
>JAKONS010000274.1 GCA_022701845.1 Burkholderiaceae bacterium | reverse complement strand
TCGACCTGGAGACGCGGCATGCGGCGCATCTGGTGCGGGTGCATCGCCACACCCTGGTCGCAGCGCATGCGATCAGCGCGATCCGACGCATCGACGACAGCGACCTCGACACGCCTGCCTGGGTGCTCGACCTGCGCGGCAGCGACGAGGCCATTCCGGTGGCGCGCCGCATGGTGGCCGATGTGCGCGCGCGGCTGCAGTCGCGCTGCCGCTGATCGCAGCCGGCGCAGCGCGGCGCCCTAGCGCGGCGCTGCGGGGGCGGAATCGCGGTGCTCCGCCTCGTGGGAATGGTCGTGCGCGTGCTCGTGGCCATGGTCATGGTCGCCATGCGCACCGTGCGCCAGCCGGCTCACTACCACCACCAGCATGATGCCGGCCAGCAGCCAGGCCACCTGCACCAGCGTCTGCCGCGAACTCAGGTGGCGCTGCAGTTGCGGCACCAGGTCGGCCAGCGCTACATAGACGAAGCTGCTGGCCGCCGCCACCAGGAAATACGGCAGCATGCCTTCCAGCCGCTCCAGCAGGAAGTAGCCGGCCAGCCCGCCCAGCGCGGTGACGGCGCCGGCCAGCGACACCTTCAACAGCGCCATGCGTCGCCCGCCGCTCGAATGCCGCATCACGAGCAGGTCGCCGATATGGTGCGGCACCTCGTGGGCCAGCACCGCCACCGCCGCCACCACGCCCAGGCGCAAGTCGGCCATGAACGCCGAGGCGATCAACACGCCGTCGCCGAAGCAATGCACGCTGTCGCCGGTCACCAGCGCCCATCCGCCCGATGGCCGGGCATGGGCATGGGCATGGTGATCGTGCGCATGGTGGTCATGCCCGTGGTGATCGTGCCCGTGGCGGCCGGCAGCGCCGCCGGCCGCAGCGTCGCCGGCATCACCGTGTCCGGTCGGCGCCGCATGCTCATGGCCGTGGTGCCACAGCTCCGCCTTGTCGAGCAGGAAGAAGAAGACCACGCCGCCCAGCAGCACGCCGAACAGCCACTGCGGCTCGATGCCGCTCTCGAAAGCCTCCGGCAGCAGATGCATGAACGCGGTCGACAGCAGCGCGCCCGCGGCCAGGCTCAGCAGGTGCTGCGGCCCCGGCCCGCGGCCGGCACCCACGCCCACCCGCAGCAGCAGCGCGGCCAGCCACACGCTTCCCACACCCGCGGCCAGGGTCGCCACCAAAATCGCCAACAGTTCCATGCTTTCCTGCTCCGCGGCCGGGCCGCTGCTCTCGTCGTGATCCGCAAAAAAAAGGCCCCCGATTATCCGGGGGCCGCTTCGCTGCCGGAGCCGCAGCGAGATTTCCAGCCGGGGGACTACGCCACGCCGTGCGATTTGAACCAGGACGTTGCCTGTTTCCAGCCGTCCATCGCCGGCTCGGCGCGGTAGCTGGGCCGGTAGTCGGCATGGAAGGCATGGCCGGTGTCCGGGTACACCACGAAGCGCGACTCGCGCGCCGGTGCCGGGCCGGCGGCCAGCGCCGTCTTCATCCGCTCGACCGTCTCGACCGGAATGCCCGCGTCGGCAGCGCCGTAGAGACCGATCACCGGCGCCTTCAGCTCGCCCGCCACGTCGATCGGGTTGCGCGGCGTCAGCGGGTTCGGCGTGCCGACCAGCCGGCCGTAGAAGGCCGCGCCGGCCTTCACCTTGCCGGTGGAGGCATAGAGCCAGACGATGCGGCCGCCCCAGCAGAAGCCGGTGATGCCGGCATTGGCCACGTTGCCGCCATTGGCGGCCGCCCAGGCCAGCGCACCGTCGAGGTCGGCCATCACCTGCGCATCCGGCACCTTGGAGACGATCTCGGATTGCAGCTTCGCCATCTCGGTCACCTGGCGCGGATCGCCCTGGCGGGCGAAGGTCTCGGGTGCGATGGCCAGGTAGCCGAGTTGCGCGAAGCGGCGGCAGACGTCTGCGATGTAGTCGGTCACGCCGAAGATCTCCTGGATCACCAGCATCACCGGCAGCCCGGTCTTGCCCTGCGGCGCGGCGTAGTACGCCGGCACCTTGAAGCCGGCCACCTCGTAGGTGATGGTGCCCTGCGCCAGGCCGTCGGCCGGGGTCTTGATGACCGTCTGCGCCATCACCGGCAGGGTAGCGGCGGCATAGCCCACGCCGAGCGCGGCCTGCAACGCGGTGCGGCGGCTGGGGCCGGCCTCGCGCGTGTGGCCGGGAACCAGGGAATCGAAATCGGACTTCAGGTCGTCGCTCAGCATCGGGAAATCTCCAAGGGGGGTGACGGGCCGGGCGAATCCCGGGCGCCGCGAAGTGTAGGGACGAAACCAGGCGCGGTGGCAAGGATTTGCGCCGTCGCCGCCGGCGGGCGCGCGGCGCGTTGCCGCCTCAGTGCGCCGCCTCCCAGTTCAGCCCGAAACCGATCTCGGCCAGCAGCGGCACCTGCAGCTGGGCCACGCCGGCCATGATGCGCGGCACCTCGGTGCGCACCCATTCGACCTCGGCATCCGGCACCTCGAACACCAGTTCGTCGTGCACCTGCATGATGACCCGGGTGGCGCGCTGTTCGGCGTCGAGCACCCGCTGCACCTCGACCATGCTCAGCTTGATCAGGTCGGCGGCGGTGCCCTGCATCGGCGCGTTGATCGCCGCGCGCTCGGCGCCGCCACGGCGCGGGCCGTTCGGCGAATTGATCTCCGGCAGGTAGAGGCGCCGGCCGAACACCGTCTCGACATAGCCCATCGCCTTGGCGGTGGCGCGGGTCTCGTCCATGTAGCGCTTCACGCCGGCGAAGCGCTGGAAATAGCGGTCGATATAGGCCGCCGCCGCCTTGGTCTCGATGTTCAGGCTCTTCGACAGCCCGAAGCTGCTCATGCCGTAGATCAGCCCGAAATTGATCACCTTGGCATAGCGACGCTGTTCGCTGGCGACCGCCTCCACCGCCACGCCGAACACCTCGGCAGCGGTGGCCCGGTGCACGTCCAGGCCCTCCTGGAAGGCCCGCAGCAGCGCCTCGTCGCCGCTCAGGTGCGCCATGATGCGCAGCTCGATCTGGCTGTAGTCGGCGCTGGCGATGACGCTGGCGGGCGGCGCGATGAAGGCCTCGCGGATGCGCCGGCCCTCTGCGGTGCGCACCGGAATGTTCTGCAGGTTCGGATCGTTGCTGGACAGGCGCCCGGTCACCGCCACCGCCTGCGCATAGTGGGTGTGCACCCGGCCGGTGCGCGGATGGGCCAGCTGGCCCAGCTTGTCGGTGTAGGTGCCCTTGAGCTTCGACAGCCCGCGGTGCTCCAGGATGCGCGCCGGCAGCGGGTAGTCCTCGGCCAGTTTCTCCAGCACCTCCTCGTCGGTGCTGGGCGCGCCGCTGGGGGTTCGCTTGACGATCGGCAGGCCGAGCTTCACGAAGAAGATCTCGCCGATCTGCTTGGGGCTGCCCAGGTTGAAGGGCTGGCCGGCCAGTTCGTGCGACTGCTGCTCCAGCTCGAGGATGCGCTGGCCGAGCTGCTGGCTCTGCTGCGCCAGCAGCGCCGCGTCGATCATCACGCCGTTGCGCTCGATGCGGTAGAGCGCCTCGCTGGAGCGCATCTCCAGCTGGTAGATGTCGAGCAGCCTGGCATCGGCCTGCAGGCGCGGCCATAGGGTGGCGTGCACGTCGAGCGTCTGGTCGGAGTCCTCGCAGGAATATTCGGCCGCCTTGTCGATGGCGACCTGGCTGAAGGGAATCTGGCTGGCGCCCTTGCCGCACAGGTCTTCGTAGGCGATGCCGCTGCGGCCCAGGTGGCGCTCGGCCAGGCTGCCCAGGCCGTGCGGCTTGTGCACTTCCAGCACATAGCTCTGCAGCATCGTGTCGTGCGCATAGCCGGCCACCTCGATGCCGTGGTTGGCGATCACATGCCGGTCGTACTTCACATGCTG
>JAKONS010000257.1 GCA_022701845.1 Burkholderiaceae bacterium | reverse complement strand
GGCGCGCGATCGACGCCTCGATGCCGGCGGCATCCAGGCCGGCCTGCGACAGCAGCCGGGCCGGGTCGCCGTGCTCGATGAAGACGTCCGGCAGCCCCAGTTGCAGCAGCGGCATCACCACGCCCGCAGCCTGCAGCGCCTCGCTCACCGCGCTGCCGGCGCCGCCCATGACCGCTCCCTCTTCCAGCGTGACCAGCGCCCGGTGGCTGCCGGCGGCCTGCAGCAGCAGCTCCACATCCAGCGGCTTGGCCCAGCGCATGTTGAGCACCGTGGCGTCGATCTTCTCGGCCGCTTCGAGCGCGGGGTACAGCATGGTGCCGAAAGCCAGGATGGCAATGCCGCTCTGGCCCTGCCGGCGCACCTCGCCCTTGCCGAACGGCAGGCCTTCGAGCGATGCCAGCGGCACCGTGCCCACGCCGGCGCCGCGCGGGTAGCGCACCGCCACCGGCCGGTTCTGCGCGAAGGCGGTGCTCAGCAGCTGGCGGCATTCGCGCTCGTCGGCCGGGCAGGCGACCGCCATGTTGGGAATGCAGCGCAGGAAGGCGATGTCGTAGGCGCCCGCATGGGTGGCACCGTCGGCGCCGACCAGGCCGGCGCGGTCGATGGCGAAGACGACCGGCAGGTTCTGCAGCGCGACGTCGTGCACCAGCTGGTCGTAGCCGCGCTGCAGGAAGGTGGAATAGATGGCGACCACCGGCTTCACGCCTTCGCAGGCCATGCCGGCGGCGAAGGTCACCGCATGCTGCTCGGCGATGCCGACGTCGTAGTAGCGGTCCGGGAAACGGCGCTCGAACTCGACCATGCCCGAGCCCTCGCGCATGGCGGGCGTGATGCCGACCAGGCGGGTGTCCTGCGCCGCCATGTCGCACAACCACTGGCCGAAGACCTGGGTGAAGGTGGGCGCCGAGACGCCGGTCGCCTTCACCAGGCCCACCGCCGGGTCGAACTTGCCCGGGCCGTGGTAGGCCACCGGGTCGGCTTCCGCCAGCTTGTAGCCCTGGCCTTTTTTCGTCACCACATGCAGGAACTGCGGCCCGGGCAGCTCGCGCAAATTCTCCAGCGTGGGAATCAGCGATTCGAGATCGTGCCCGTCGATCGGGCCGACATAGTTGAAGCCGAACTGCTCGAACAGCGTGGCCGGCACGACCATGCCCTTGGCATGCTGCTCGAAGCGCTTGGCCAGCTCGAACAGCGGCGGCACCGCGCGCAGCACCGTCTTGCCGACGTTCTTGGTGGCCGAATAGAACCGGCCGCTCATCAGCTGCGCCAGGTAGCGGTTGAGCGCGCCCACCGGCGGGCTGATCGACATGTCGTTGTCGTTCAGGATCACCAGCAGCCGGCCATCCAGCACGCCGGCGTTGTTCATCGCCTCGAAGGCCATGCCGGCGGTCATCGCGCCGTCACCGATCACCGCGATGGCGTGGCGGTCCTCGCCCTTCTGCCGCGCGGCCATCGCCATGCCGAGCGCGGCGGAAATGCTGGTCGAGGAGTGCGCGGTGCCGAAGGTGTCGAATTCGCTCTCGGCGCGCTGCGGAAAGCCCGACAGCCCGCCCTGCTGGCGCAGCGAATCCATGCGTTCGCGCCGGCCGGTGAGGATCTTGTGCGGATAGGTCTGGTGGCCGACGTCCCAGACGATGCGGTCGCGCGGCGTGTCGAAGACATAGTGCAGCGCCACGGTGAGCTCGACCGTGCCCAGGTTGGAGCTGAGGTGGCCGCCGGTGCGGGCCACGCTGGCCAGCAGGAAGGCGCGCAGTTCGTCGGACAGCGGGCCGAGCTGTTCTCGCGGCAGCGCGCGCAGGTCGGCGGGGCTGTCGATGCGCGACAGCAGCGAGGGCTGGGTGAGCGCGTGGGCGGACGACCCGGCCGGGGGCGTGGAATGTTGGAAGTCGGATGGCATGTGGGGGTCTTGATAACCGGTTGTGCGCGGTTCGGACGATCGGGTGGGCGAGGCGCGCGGCGCGCTAGAAGCTGCGGTCCATCACCAGACCGGCCAGCGCGGCCAGGGGTGCGGTGTCGCGCAGGCCGCTGTCCTGCAGCGCCGACAGCGCGGCGTCGTGCAGGCTGCGGGCGCGGGCGCGGGCGCCGTCGAGGCCGAGCAGGGAAACATAGGTGGGCTTGTCGGCCGCGGCGTCCTTGCCGGCGGTTTTGCCGAGCGTGGCCGAATCGGCGGTGACGTCGAGGATGTCGTCGACCACCTGGAACGCCAGGCCGAGCGCCGCGCCGTAGCGCTCGAGAGCGGCCAGCGCCGGGGCGGGTGCCGCACCGCAGGCCGCGCCCATCGCTACGCTGGCCTGCAGCAGGGCGCCGGTCTTGAGGCTGTGCATATGGCGCAGCGCTGGCTCGTCGAGCGCCAGGCCGACACTGGCCAGGTCGATCGCCTGCCCGCCGGCCATGCCGAGGCGCCCGGCAGCGCGCGCCAGCCGGGCACACAGCACCGCCTGGATCGCGGGCGGCACCGAGCCGTCGTCGGGAGTCAGCCACTCGAAGGCCAGCGCCTGCAGCGCGTCGCCGGCCAGCAGGGCGCCGGCTTCGCCGAAGGCCACATGCACCGTGGGCTTGCCGCGGCGCAGCACGTCGTCGTCCATGCAGGGCATGTCGTCGTGCACTAGCGAATAGGCATGGACGAGTTCCACCGCGCAGCCGGCACGCAGGGCGGCCATGTCGAAGTCGCCGGCATGCGGCGCCGCTGCGCCGTCGTGCCCGGCCACCGCGGCCCGCGCCGCCAGCGCCAGCAGCGGCCGCAGGCGCTTGCCGCCGTCGAGCACCGCATAGCGCATCGGGGCATTCAGGCTTTCCAGGGACGGTGCGGCATCGGCCGCCAGCCATCGCTCCAGTGCCGGTTCGATGCGGGCACGGACCGCGTCGCTCCAGGCGGCGAGATCGAAATCGGAGGGGGCGGCCGGTGCAGCAGCGGCGGCGTTGGAACTCATGCGACGGGCGTCCACGGTGTGAGGGTGTGTCTCCTGCAGCGCCCTGGGCCGTGACACAAGCACCGGCAGCGAAGGCATCGCTCGGGAAAACCGGCGATTTTAGGCGGGCTCG
>JAKONS010000247.1 GCA_022701845.1 Burkholderiaceae bacterium | reverse complement strand
GCCTGGGCCGCGGCATGGGCCGGCAAGGACATGAACGAATACCTCGGCGCCTACGGCAAGGACTTCAAGCCGCAGGGCAAGCAGACCCGCGCCGCCTGGGAAGCCGAGCGCCGGGTGCGCATCGTCGGCAAGTCGCGCATCAAGGTCGGCATCAGCGACATGGAAGTGACCGTCTCCGGCGCCAAGGCTACCGCCCGCTTCCGCCAGGACTACAGCGCCGATTCGCTCAACGTCACCAGCCGCAAGACGCTCGACCTGGTCAAGGCAGGCAACAGCTGGGTCATCGTGCGCGAGTCCACCGGTTGACCGGCTCCGCGGTCGACGCCAGGCCCGGCGGGTGTTCCGCGGGCCTGATTTCTTTTTCTGCCTTCCTTCTTCGATAGTCCGTTTTCATGACGACGAGTGCGTCCCGTGCGTTCCTGTGCCTGCTGTTCGCCGCAGCCGTGCTGGTCGCGCCGACCTCCTTCGCTGCCCAGCGCGACCGCGAGCGGACCGTCGGCCGCGCCCCCATCACCGTCGACCTGCGCAAGGACGGCGACGCCGAAGTTCGGCTGATCGACATCTACCGCCTGGTCGGCACCGGTGAGGCCGGCAAGGCACTGGCCGCGGCCGAGCGCCTGGTGGCCGACTATCCGCAGTTCCAGCTCGGCCAGCTGGTCTATGGCGACCTGCTCGCGCTGCGGGTGCGGCCGGTGCGCATGCTGGGCGACCTGCCCGATGCCGACCAGCGCGACGCCGCCGCCCTCGACGCGCTGCGCCTCGAATCGGCCATGCGCCTGAAGGCCCTGCGCGAACGGCCGCCGTCCGGCAGCGTGCCGGCGCAGTTCGCCAAGCTGGCGGCCAGCAGCAAACACGCGATCGCGGTCGATGCGTCGCGCTCGCGGCTGTACCTGTTCGAGAACGGCCCCGGCGGCCTGAACCTGATCGCCGACTACTACATCTCGGTCGGCAAGTCGGGCATCGAGAAGTCGATCGAAGGCGACATGCGCACCCCGCTCGGCGTGTACTACATCACCGGCAGCCTCGATCCGCGCACCCTGAAGGCCTTCTACGGCGCGGGCGCCCTGCCGATCAACTATCCGAACCCGCTCGACATGCGCCAGGGCAAGACCGGCGGCGGCATCTGGCTGCACGGCACGCCTGCCGACCAGTTCTCGCGCCCGCCGCTGGCCACCGACGGCTGCGTGGTGGTGGCCAACCCCGACCTGCGCCGCATCCTGCGCACGGTCGAGCCGCGCTCCACCCCGGTGGTCATCGCCGAGCGGCTGCAGTGGGTGCCACCGCAAGCCGCCATCGCCGCCAACAAGGGCTTCGAGACCGCCTTCGCCGCCTGGCGCAAGGCCAAGACCTCGGCCGACATGCTCGGCACGATGGCCTTCTACGCCACCGATTTCAACAGCTACGGCAAGTCGCTGGCCGACTGGTCCATGGTGGTGCAGCAGGACATGGCCCGCGCCGCCCGCCGCCCGTTGCAGACCAAGGACCTGACCATCCTGCACTGGCAGTCGGGCACGGTCAACAGCATGGTGGTCACCTTCGGCGAGGTGCCCGAGGGCGCCGCCACCGGCCCGGTGCGCCGCCAGTACTGGCTGCAGGTGCAGGGCCAGTGGAAGATCGTCTTCGAGGGCACCATCGGATGACCGCCGGCAGCGCGCTCCCGATCCGCCGCGCCACCGCCGGCACCCCCGCATAGCCATCGACATCTGCATCCAGATCTACATCACCATCACCGGATGGATAACGGAAACGACATGCCCCACACCCTCACCCCCACCCGCCGCGCCTGCGCGTTCATCGTCGCCGGCCTGCTGGCCGCCGGCTCCGCCCTGGCCCAGGCGCCGGGCGCCGCGCCGAAGGTCAAGCTGGCCACCAGCCAGGGCGACATCGTGCTCGAACTCAACGCCGCCAAGGCGCCGAAGACCGTCGCCAACTTCCTGCAGTACGTGCGCGAGCAGCAGTACGACAACACGGTGTTCCACCGCGTCATCGACGGCTTCATGATCCAGGGCGGCGGCTTCGGCCCCGACATGCGCGAGAAGAGCACCCGCACCCCGATCGCCTTCGAGACCACCGGCCTGACCAACGACCGCGGCACCATCGCCATGGCCCGCACCAGCAACCCGAATTCGGCCACCGCCCAGTTCTTCATCAACGTGCGGGACAATGCCATGCTGAACCCGCCCAGCCCGGACGGCTACGGCTACGTGGTCTTCGGCAAGGTGGTGAGCGGCATGGACGTGGTCGACAAGATCCGCGCCGTGGCCACCGGCAGCAAGGGCCCGCACCAGAACGTGCCGATCGAGCCGGTGACGATCCGCTCGGCCGCCGTGCTGCCCTGACCTTCGCCGGCACCGCCGCCGCCCCCTCCATCCCTTCCTCCAGGAGCCTTTCCATGAGCAACCCACAAGTCGAACTGCACATCAAGAATTTCGGTGTCGTCACCCTCGAACTCGACGCCGACAAGGCACCCAAGTCGGTCGCCAACTTCCTGTCCTACGTGGCCAAGGGCCACTACGACAACACCGTGTTCCATCGCGTGATCCCCGGCTTCATGATCCAGGGCGGCGGTTTCGCCCCCGGCATGGACCAGAAGCCCACCGACGGCCCGATCGACAACGAAGGCAACAACGGCCTGAAGAACGACAAGTACACCGTGGCGATGGCCCGCACCAACGCGCCCCACTCGGCCACCGCGCAGTTCTTCATCAACGCCAAGGCCAACACCTTCCTGAACCACACCGCGCCGTCCGCGCAGGGCTGGGGCTATGCGGTGTTCGGCAAGGTGGTCTCGGGCACCGACGTGGTCGACAAGATCGAAGCGGTGAAGACCGGCCGCAAGGGCTTCCACGACGACGTGCCGGTCGACGACGTGATCATCGAGAAAGCCGTCGCCCTGTAATCCGGCGCGCGGTTCCGCCTGCAACGCATCGCCGCATGCAGGCGCCTCCCCCACCCTCGACCGTCGCCGCGCCGCCCGCGTGGCAGACGGTCGATTTCATTTCCGACCTGCATCTGCATCCGCAGGGCGCGGCCACGGTGGCGGCGTTCGACCGCTACCTGGCCGACTCGCCGGCCGATGCCGTCTTTCTGCTCGGCGACATCTTCGAGGTCTGGATCGGCGACGACGCGGCCCTGCCCGGCAGCTTCGAGGCCGACTGCGGCGCCCGCCTGCGGGCGGCGTCGCAGCGCCGGGCGCTGTTCTTCCAGCACGGCAACCGCGACTTCCTGGTCGGCGACGCCTTCCTGCGCAGCGCCGGCGCCACCCTCGTCGCCGACCCCTGCACCCTGCTGCTGCACGGCCGCCGCTGGCTGCTCAGCCACGGCGACGCCCTGTGCCTGGACGACACCGACTACCAGCGGTTCCGCGCCGAGGTGCGCAGCCCCGCCTGGCAATCCGCCTTCCTGGCCCGGCCCCTGGCCGAGCGGCGCGACATCGCCCGCGGCCTGCGCCGGGCCAGCGAGCAGCGCAAGGCGCCCGACACCGTCTATGCCGACGCCGACCCGGCCCTCACCGACGCCTGGCTGCGCGATGCCGGCGCCGACACCCTGATCCACGGCCACACCCACCGCCCCGCCGACCACGCCCTGCCCGGCGGCCGCCGCCGCATCGTGCTGAGCGACTGGGACCTG
>JAKONS010000216.1 GCA_022701845.1 Burkholderiaceae bacterium | reverse complement strand
TGGAATGGCGGCTGGCCCGGCGCGAGGCCTACGACAGCCTGTCGGCCCTGGTGCAGGCCACCGCGCGCAGCCGCTCCGAGCCGCGCGCGGTGCGCCCGGCGCTGGAGCCGCTGGAAACCCTGCAGGCGCTCAGCTACCACATGCTGGCCCACCTGACGGCGGTGAAATCGATGCTGCAGCTGCGCCGGGCCCAGATCGACCTGGCGGTGGCCGCACCGGCGCTGGCCCGGGCGTCGGCGACGCTGATGCAGGCCCTGACCGGCACCGAGCCGCCCGCCGCGCCGCGCCACGCGCCGCTGGTGCGCGACTCCGCCGAGACCCGGCCGCCCGACATGCTGGCCGGCGACCTCACGCCCTGGCTGCTGGAGCGCCTGGGCCTGCTCGAAGGGCTGGCGGTGCAGATGCGCGGCGCCGCCGACCGCAGCACCGGCTGACCGCTGGCACGCGCCGTGCGGCGGCATCGGTCGCCGCCGCCGTCCCGATTTCGCGCCACCCGTCAGGGCGGCTCCCTACCTTCCGCGCCCCTCCCGAGGACTCCCCGCATGCTCGACTACACCGACCTCTCCCCCTGGATCGCCACCGCGGTCGCCGCCCTGGTCGCGGTGGCGATCGCGCTGCTGGTGCACCGGGTGGCCTACCTGGTGCTGCTGCGCGCCACCGGCCCCGCGC
Source organism: Burkholderiaceae bacterium (assembly GCA_022701845.1). The sequence continues at coordinate 2,121 of JAKONS010000216.1, read as the reverse complement.
CGGTGCTGCAGGCCATGGTGCGCGAATGCCAGAAACCGACCCGCCTGCTGCTGCCGGTGCTGGCGCTGCAGCTGGTCTGGCAGGCCGCCGGCGACGACATGCGTTTCATCCCCGGCATCCGGCACCTCAACGGGCTGCTGCTGATCGCCAGCGTGACCTGGCTGGCGCTGGCCGCCATCGCCGGCCTGGCCGACGGCATCATCGCCCAGCACCCCTCCGACGTGGACGACAACCTGCAGGCCCGCCGCATCCAGACCCAGGCCCGGGTGCTGTCGCGCAGCGCGATGCTGATGGTGGTGATCGCCGGCGCCGCGATGATGCTGATGACCTTCCCCGGTGCCAAGCAGGTCGGCACCAGCCTGCTGGCATCGGCCGGCGTGATCGGCATCGTCGCCGGCCTGGCCGCCAAGCCGGTGTTCAGCAACCTGATCGCCGGGCTGCAGATCGCGCTGGCGCAACCGATCCGCATCGACGACGTGCTGATCGTGCAGGGCGAATGGGGCCGGGTGGAGGAGATCACCGGCACCTATGTGGTGCTGAAGATCTGGGACGACCGGCGCCTGATCATTCCCCTGCAGTGGTTCATCGAGAACCCGTTCCAGAACTGGACCCGCACCGGCTCGCAGCTGCTGGGCTCGGTGTTTCTCAACGTCGACTTCCGCATGCCGGTGGCGCCGCTGCGCGCTGCGCTCGAGAAACTGATGCCCGGCTATCCGGAATGGGACCGGCGCTTCTTCAACCTGCAGGTCACCGATGTCACCGAGAAGACGATGCAGCTGCGCGTGCTGTGCACCTCGCAGTCGTCCAGCAAGGCGTTCGACCTGCGCTGCAAGGTGCGCGAGGACATGATCGCCTTCATGCAGGCGGAATACCCGCAGTACCTGCCGACGACCCGCATCCTCAACGAGAAGGACGTCGCCTCCGGCGCGGTGCAGGTGCCGCCCGAAATGCCGACCCGCCCGGAAACCGACCGGTCGGAAGTCGGCATCACCGCGGTGCCGAGCGCGCCCGACCGCTGACCGGCAGGCGCCCGGGCGCCGGGCGCTGCAGCCTCAGTTCTTGTGCAGCTCGGCGTTCAGCGCGCCCCAGGCCTCGGTACGGCCGATGGCCTGGATCGCGCCGGTCTGCGAATTGCGTCGGAACAGCAGTCCCGACTGGCCCGACAGCGTCAGCGCCTTCACCACCGAACCGTCGGGCATCGTCACCCGGGTACCGCCGGTGACATAGCAGCCGGCTTCCACCACGCAGTCGTCGCCCAACGAGATGCCGATGCCGGCGTTGGCGCCCAGCAGGCAGCGCTTGCCCACCGAGATCACCTGGGTGCCGCCGCCCGACAGCGTGCCCATGATCGAGGCGCCGCCGCCGATGTCGCTCTGGTCGTTCACCACCACGCCGGCGCTGATGCGGCCTTCCACCATCGACGCGCCCAGCGTGCCGGCGTTGAAATTGCAGAAACCTTCGTGCATGACGGTGGTGCCGGCCGACAGGTAGGCGCCCAGGCGCACCCGGTCGGCGTCGGCGATGCGCACGCCGCTCGGCACCACGTAGTCGGTCATGCGGGGGAACTTGTCGACGCTGTGCACCGAGAAGGCGACGCGCTGCGCCCGCGCGCGTCCACGCACTTGCTCCAGGCCTTCCACCGCGCACGGGCCGGCAGAGGTCCAGGCCACGTTGGTCAGCTTGCCGAACAGGCCGGTCAGGTTCTGCTGGTGCGGCTGCACCAGGCGGTGGCTCAGCAGATGCAGGCGCAGATAGGCGTCGTGCGCATCGGCCGGCGCATCGGCCAGGCTGGCCACGGTGGTGCGCACCGCCACCACCTCGACACCGCGCAGCGCGTCGTGGCCGATGGCCTGGGCCGCTTCGCCGAGCGCCTGTGCGGCATCGTCGGCCGACAGGCGCTGGCTGCCCGCGGCGCCGGGGGCGTCGGCCAGGGCCGGCTGGGGGAACCAGGTGTCGAGCACCGAGCCGTCGGCGGCCAGGGTGGCCAGGCCCACGGCCACGGCGCCGCGGGTGATGAAGGAGTTCTGAGTGGTCATGGCGAGAGATACGTTGTGGGGAGAGCGTGGCGCTCCGACTGCACGGAAAGGCGAGCCGGCGATTATCGAACGACGGCGCCTTTCG
>JAKONS010000209.1 GCA_022701845.1 Burkholderiaceae bacterium | reverse complement strand
CGATGCGCATGCGCAGCGCCGGCCGGCCATAGGCCCAGCGCAGGCCGACCGCGCCCAGCGCCAGCACGCCCAGGATGGCCCAGCCGTAGTGGCGCACCGCGTCGCTGATCGCCAGCATCGCCACGGTGAGAAAAGGCAGCGCCCGCTTGGTGCCGACGAACACCGAGGCCACCTGCGGCACCACGTAGCTCACCAGGAACAGCACGATGACGATGGCCACCAGCGTCACGATGGCCGGGTACAGCGCCGCGCCGATCAGCTTGGCCTTCAGCGACTGCCGCTCCTCCAGGTCGTCGGCCAGGCGTTCCAGCACCAGCGACAGGTTGCCGGTCTGCTCGCCGGCGGCGATCACCGCGCCGAACACCGGGCTGAACTCGCGCGGATGCTGGGCCAGCGCCCGGGCGAAGGTGGCGCCGGCGTTGACCTCGGCGCGCAGCGTGGCCAGCAGCGCGTGCTGGCGCTCGTCCTCGGATTCGTCGGCCAGCGCGTTCAGCGCGCGTTCCAGCGGCAGGCCGGCACCGACGAGACCGGCGAGCTGGCGCGTCCAGATCGCCAGGCCGCCGGCCGAGAAGACCCGGCGGCTGAACAGCACCATGCCGCCCGCGGCACCACCCGAGGCGCCGACCGGCTCGACCCGCAGCGGCACCAGCGCCTGGGCGCGCAGCAGGCCGCGCGCGGAGCGGGCGCTGTCGGCTTCGAGCAGGCCCTTGCGGGACCGGCCCTGGGCATCGAGGGCTTCAAACGAAAAGGCGGGCATGCGGCGGGCTCGGTCGGGACGAAGCCGCTATTGTGGTGCCGCCCGGCGACGGTTTCAGGCGGCCACGGCGGCGGTCTGGTCCGAGCGGATGGCATCGGCCGCGATCTCCAGCGAACGCAGGCGCAGCGACTGGTCGTACACGTCGCTCACGAACACCAGCTCGTCGGCGCCGGTCTGCGCGACGATCGACTGCAGCCCCTCGCGCACCGTCTCCGGCCCGCCGACCACCGCCAGCGCCAGGAAGTCGGAAATGCCGGCGCGCTCCTGCGGCGACAGGTTCTGCACGAAGTCGGGCACCGGCGGGCCGAGCTTGCCGCGCTGGCCGGTGAGGATGCCCAGCACCCGCTGGTAGGTGCTGCTGGCCAGCAGCTGCGCTTCCTCGTCGGTGGGCGCGGCGATCAGCGGCACGCCGATCGCCACATAGGGCTTGGCCAGGGTGGCCGACGGCTTGAAGCGCGACCGGTACACCTCGATCGCCTGCAGCAGGTAGCGCGGCGCGAAATGCGAGGCGAAGGCATACGGCAGGCCGCGCTCGGCCGCCAGCTGGGCCGAGAACAGGCTCGAGCCCAGCAGCCAGATCGGCACCTGGGTGCCGGCGCCGGGGGTGGCGATCATGCGCTGGCCGGGCCGCGCCGGCGACAGCAGGTGCTGCAGCTCGGCCACGTCGGCCGGGAAGTCGTCGACGGTTTCGGTGCGGTCGCGGCGCAGGGCGCGCATGGTGGCCTGGTCGGTGCCGGGCGCGCGGCCCAGGCCCAGGTCGATGCGGCCGGGGTAGAGCTCGGCCAGGGTGCCGAAGGCTTCGGCCACCACCAGCGGTGCATGGTTGGGCAGCATGACGCCGCCGGAGCCGACGCGGATGGTGCGGGTGGCGCCGGCCACGTGGCCGATCATCACCGCGGTGGCCGAGCTGGCGATGCCTTCCATGTTGTGGTGCTCGGCCATCCAGTAGCGGGTGAAGCCGAGCGATTCGGCCTTGCGCGCGGTGTCGACCGCGTTCTGCAGGGCCTGCGCCACGGTGCCGCCTTCCCGCACGGCCACCAGGTCGAGCATCGAGTAGCGGGTGTTCTTCAGGACGTCGCCGACGGCGTCGAGGGTGTCGAATTCGGTCATGTGCATTTCCCTTTTCACTGGCTGATCACTTGGCGCCGCAGGCGGCGCATTGCAAGGCCTACAGGACCGGAAGAAAGTCGTCGGGCGCGATGGTCAGGCGGCAGTGGTCGCCGCCGGCCTTGCGCCACACCTCGACCGACTGCACCGGCATGTCGGCCTCGCGCAGCTTCCGGGCGATGAAGATGCACAGGTTTTCCATCGTCGGCGTGCCCAGGCCGGGCACCTCGTCGAGCAGGTGATGGTCGAGCGACTCGCGCACCGCCTTCAGGTGGTGCCGCAGCTCGCCCAGGTCGATCACCATGCCGGTGGCGGCGTCGCGCGGGCCGGCGACCGTGGCGCGCGCATGGTAGGTGTGCCCATGGATGCGGCGGCTGCCGGCGGCCTCGATCTGGCGCTCCAGCGTGTGGGCTGCGTCGAAATAGAAATCCTGGCTGACTTCGAAACGCATGTTCAACGAATACCGGTGACCTTGTGGGTCTGCAGGGAAAGGCGCCAGGCCGGCCGGGCCATGCAGAGCGCGATGCACGCCTGCATGTTGCCGGCGTTGTGCGGGCCGCCGACCAGGCCGAGCCGCGCGGTGTCGTCCATCGGTTGCAGGAAGCGGTGGGTGAAATCGGCCGCCTCCAGGGCGTCGAGGTCGAGGCCGGGCTGCGGCCACACCACCTTCAGCTCGTCGCCCTGGCGCTGCACCCAGGGCGCGCCGGCCTTGGGGCTGACGCACAGCCAGTCGATGCCGGCCGGGGCCTGCACGCTGCCGTTGGTCTCGACCGCGATGGCGAAGCCCTCGGCATGCAGCGCGGCGATCAGGGCGTCGTCGACCTGCAGCAGCGGCTCGCCGCCGGTGAGCACCACCAGCCGGTTCTCGGTGTCGTGCGCCGGCCAGAGCGCGGCGATCTGCCCGGCCAGCGCCGCCGCCTCGCGGAACTTGCCGCCGAGGGTGCCGTCGGTGCCGACGAAATCGGTGTCGCAGAAGCGGCAGACCGCCTCGGCGCGGCCGTCTTCCCGGCCGTTCCAGAGGTTGCAGCCGGCGAAGCGGCAGAACACCGCCGGGCGACCGGCGTTGGCGCCTTCGCCCTGCAGCGTGTAGAAGATTTCCTTGACCGTGTACACCATAAGAGGGCGGCATTGTCGCCGCTCTTGCCGCAGGCCGGCGCCAGTGGGGTTTACCCGGGCGGCCGGGCGCTGCCGCGCGCACCAGCGCCGGGCGCCGCAGCGCCGCCGGTTTGCATGCAGAGTGGCATGTTTTCTGCATACGGTCTTCGCCCATGAGCGATGCACCTCCCCGCACCCCCTCGGCCGCCGCCGCGATCGAACTGGTGGCGCTCACCAAGCGCTATGCCGACGGCGCCCCGGCGGTCGACGCGATCGACCTGCGCATCGCGGCCGGCAGCTACTGCTGCCTGCTGGGGCCGTCCGGCTGCGGCAAGAGCACCACCCTGCGCATGATCGCCGGCCACGAAACCGCCAGCGGCGGCGACATCCTGCTGGAGGGCCGCAACATCACCGACCTGCCGGCGGCCGCGCGCGGCACCGCGATGATGTTCCAGAGCTTCGCGCTGTTCCCGCACCTGAGCGCGCTGGAGAACGTGGCCTTCGGCCCGCGCATGCGCGGCATGGGCCGCGACGAGCGCACCCTGCGCGCGCAGGAGCTGCTGGAGCGGGTGGCCATGGGGGCGCTGGCCGATCGCAAACCAGCCGAACTTTCCGGCGGCCAGCAGCAGCGGGTGGCACTGGCGCGCGCCCTGGCCACCCAGCCGCGGGTGCTGCTGCTCGACGAGCCGCTGTCGGCGCTCGACCCCTTCCTGCGGGTGCAGATGCGCGCCGAGCTGCGGCGCTGGCAGAAGGACCTGGGCCTGACCTTCGTGCATGTCACCCATTCGCAGGAGGAAGCGATGGCGCTGGCCGACACCATGGTGGTGATGAACCACGGCCGCATCGAGCAGGTGGGCGCGCCGCGCGAGGTCTACCACCGCCCCGCCACCGAATTCGTGGCCCGCTTCATGGGCGGGCACAACGTCATCAGCACCGCCACCGGCAAGGTGGCGGTGCGCTGCGACCAGCTGCAGGTGGCGCCGTCTTCCGCGCCGTCGTCGGCCCCGGCCGACGGCACGGCGCCCGGCCTGGCCGCCACCGTGACCGACATCGAATACCAGGGCACCTATGTGCTGCTCGGCATGCAGGCGCCGGCCAATGCCGCCGCCGGCAGCCCGGCGGTATCGGCCCTGCTGCCGGAGGCGCTGTTCGCGCAGCGGCCCTATGCGCTGGGCGAGCCGGTGCGGCTCAGCTGGACACCGGCGCAGGCGCATCCGCTGGCCGCCTGAACACCCTTTTTTTCGTCCCTCCGTCCATCCCCCTCGAGTTTCCAACCAAGGAGCTTCCATGTCCGACGCCCTCGACCCCCGCACCGCTGCCGCCCTGCAGCGCCGCACCCTGCTCGGCGGCATGGCCGGCATCCTGGCCAGCGGCGTCGCGCCGGCGGTGCATGCGCAGGAGAAGATCACCCTGCGCTACCTCGGCACCGCGGTGAACCAGGACAAGGCGATCGCCGAGAAGTTCAAGGCCGACACCGGCATCACCATCCAGTACGTGGCGGTGACCACCGACGACGTCACCAAGCGCGCCGTCACCGCGCCCAACAGCTTCGACCTGATCGACACCGAATACTTCTCGCTGAAGAAGATCGTGCCCACCGGCAACCTCAAGGGCATCGACACCAGGAAGATCAAAAACGCCGACAAGATCACCCCGCTGTTCACCGCCGGCACCGTGGCCGGCAAGGCGGTGGGCGACCAGGGCACCGCGCCGAAGAAGGTGATCTT
>JAKONS010000189.1 GCA_022701845.1 Burkholderiaceae bacterium | reverse complement strand
GCGAAGGCCGCGTCCCACTCGATCGGCCGGTAGTGGTCGGTGGTGGCGTCGTACACCATCGGGTGCGTCAGCCGGCCCTGGTCTTCCAGCCAGAAGTCGCTCTGCTCGGCCAGCTCGGTCACGCTGTACTTGGCGAACAGCTCCGGGCCGGTGCGGCGCGCGGTGGCCTCGGCCGCGACGGCCTTGGCGCCGTTCTCGCAGAACTCGAAGGTGGAGGCGTGGTTGCGGTCGGGCCAGGCGCAGCCGGGGCAGTCGAAGCCGTCGGGCTGGTTGGCCGCCAGCAGCGTCTTGGCACCCTTGATCGCGATGTCCTGTCGCTGCAGCGCGCGGCCGACCGATTTCAGTGCGCCCCAACCGCCCGCCGGGCCGTTGTAGAACTCGATTTTCTGCTCGTCCATGAAATGTCTCCTGCTTCGGTCAGCCGGGTTCGATGCGCCCGGTGGCGCTTCGTTCCCGGCCGCGCCGCTTCGCTGCGCTCGCGCGGGTGGATCGATGGATCAGTTGAAGAACTTGGCCGCGCTCAGCAGCGTGCGGTAGACGCCCCACACCAGCGGAATGCCGACCGCCAGCCAGGCGAAGCCGACCAGCACCGGGCTGGTGGTGCCGCCCGCGCCGCTGCCGGCGCCCACTTCCGAGGCGGCGGCTTTTTCGTGCGCCAGCTTCTTCTCGGTGGCCAGCTCGGCGTCGCTCATGAAGTGCTTGTCGGCCACCGGGCGCACCAGCAGGTTGCAGACGAAGCCGATGGCCAGCATGCCGACCAGGATGTACATCGTCTGGTTGTAGACCTGCTCGCGCGGGATGCCCAGGCCCAGCTGGTATTCGCGCATGTAGTTCACCACCACCGGGCCCAGGATGCCGGCGGTGGCCCAGGCGGTCAGCAGGCGGCCGTGGATGGCGCCGACGAACTGGGTGCCGAACAGGTCGGCCAGGTAGGCGGGCACCGTGGCGAAGCCACCGCCGTACATCGACAGGATGATGCAGAAGGCACCCACGAACAGCAGCTTGTTGCCGGCCGAGGCGGCACTCGGAATCGTGGCGTACAGCAGGCCGCCCAGGATGAAGAAGATCGCATAGGTGAGCTTGCGGCCCAGCTTGTCGGAGAAGGTCGCCCAGAAGAAGCGGCCGCCGATGTTGAACAGCGACAGCAGCGCGGTGAAGCCGCCGGCCACCACCGCGATGGCGGCGAGTTCGCTCTTGTCGAGCTCGGCGTACTTCTTGGCGATGCCCACCAGGCTGCCGCCGAACACCTCCTGCAGCATCGGCGAGGACATGCCGATCACGCCGATGCCGGCGCTGACGTTCATGCACAGCACCACCCACACCAGCCAGAACTGCGGAATGCCCCAGACCTTCTTCACATGCACATGGCGCTGGGTGATCATCGAATTCGCGGCCTGGGCCACCGGCGGCGTCCAGCCGGCCGGCTTCCAGCCGCTCGGCGGCACCCGGTAGCCGAGCGCGCCGGCCATCATGAAGACGAAGTAGATGAGGGCCATGCAGACGAAGGTCTGCATCACGCCGGCGTCGGTCGGGGTGGCGAAGTGCTTCATCAGCTCGACCGCCAGCGGCGAGCCGATCATGGCGCCGCCGCCGAAACCCATGATGGCCATGCCGGTGGCCATGCCGCGGCGGTCCGGGAACCACTTGATCAGGGTCGACACCGGCGAGATGTAGCCCAGCCCCAGGCCGATGCCGCCGATCACGCCCGAGCCCAGGATCATCATCCAGAACTGGTGGGTGTGGATGCCCAGCGCCGACAGCAGCATGCCGCCGCACCAGCACAGCGCCGCCACCACGCCGGCCTTGCGCGGGCCGGCACGTTCCAGCCAGCCGCCCCACAGCGCCGCCGAGCAGCCCAGGAAGACGAAGAACAGGGTGTACATCCAGCCCAGGGTGGCGATGCGCCAGTCGCAGTTGGTGGCGAAGAGTTCGGCGAAGAAGCTCATCTCCTTGGCGCAGGCACCGGCGCCGGTGCCGGCGGTGGCCAGCATCTTCGACAGCGGCAGCCAGAACACCGCGAAGCCGTAGGCCATGCCGATGCAGAGGTGAATCGCGAGCGCGGCCGGCGGCACCAGCCATCGGTTGAAGCCGGGGCCGGCGATGGTGCGTTCCTTGTCCAGGAATCCGGGCATGAGATGAATCTCCAGGGGTGTTTTTGTCGAGGCGCCGGCACTAGGGCGGCGCCGAATCGGAGGTATGGGAGCGGCGCGAGTGTCCATGCCGGTAAGAGATTGCGTCAAATTGCATCTGTGCATCGACGCATTCGAAAAATCTATCGAGGCCGGTCAGCCGCCGCTCAGGCACCGCTCAGGGCGCCGGTGTGCTCGGCGAGTTGCGCCCGCCAGTCGTCGGTGTCGAGCAGGTCCAGCGCCGCTTCCAGCGCCCGCGACGGCCGCCCGGCCAGCGGCGTCATGAAGCCGATCTCGGTCAGCAGGTCCGGCGCGTGCAGCGGCAGCGCCTCCAGCCCCTCGTGCACCCGCACCGTCGCCGCCATGGCGCCGGGCATCACCGAGCAGACGTCGCCCGCCAGCACCGCATGCACCAGGGTCAGCACCGAATTGGTTTCGATCGCCGGCCGCACCGGCCCGGCGCCGGCCGAGGCGAAGGCCTGGTCGACCACGGTGCGGTTGTGCATGTCGGGCGTCAGCAGGCACAGCGGCAGCGCCGCCGCCTCGCGCCAGGAGATGCCCGCGCCGACCCGTGCCGCGTTAGGCGATGCCGCGCGGCGCACCAGGTAGTAGTGCTCGGTGTACTGCGGCCAGGCCCGCAGGCGGGTGTCGCGTCGGTTCATCCGGTCGAGGTAGCCCAGGCCGAGGTCGATGGCCAGGGAGTCGAGTCCGCGTTCGAGGTCCTGGGAGCTCATCGACAGCACCGTCGGGAGGATGCCGGGTTGCACTGTTCGCAGGCGGGCGGCGAAGCGGGCCAGGACCGGGGTGGCGGTGGGGACGGCGGCCATGCGGAGGCTGCCCTGGGCGGCGTCTGCGCTGCTGTGGAGTTCCTGCTGCAGGAGTTCGTGCTCGCGGAGCATGCGCTGGGCGGTGGTGAGGACCTGTTCGCCTTCGTGGGTGAGGCCGCCGTAGGCGCGGCCTCTGCGGACGATGACTACGCCGAATTCCTGTTCCAGGGTTCTGAGGGCGTTGGAGAGGGCGGGTTGGGTGATGTGGCAGGCCTGGGCTGCGCGGCCGAAGTGGCGGTGTTCTTCTAGGGCTATGAGGTAGCGCATGGAGGCTAGGAGGTTCATTTATTCAGCTTATCTTTTTTTTGGGGGGCTTTATTTGGGGTTGTTTGTTTGTTTGGCAGCTGGGGGCTTGCGCGCCCCCAGACCCGCGGTAACTTTCTTTGCTGGCACAAAGAAACTCACGAAAGAAATGCCTGAATGCGGGGACGAGCTGAACGCTCGGGTCGGGCCATTGCTTCGCTCGGCTCTGGGGAA
>JAKONS010000175.1 GCA_022701845.1 Burkholderiaceae bacterium | reverse complement strand
GATCGGGCTTGCCGGCGGTTTCGTCGGCGGTGCGCGACGCATCGAACATGCCGCGCAACTCCACCGACTCGAGCGTTTCGTCGAGGCCGCGCCGGCTCTTGCCGGTGGCCACCGCCAGCAGGTGGCCACGGGCCTTCAGCGCTTGCAGCAATGGCAGCACACCGTCGAACAGGCTGAGGTCGTCGTGGTGATTGCGGTAGTGATGGCGATAGCGCTCGTTGAGCTGCGGATACCGCTCGACCGGCACATCGGGCGCCGCATGGGCGAGGGCCTGGCTGAGGCTCATGCCGATGACATACGCGGCAGCGCGTTCGTCGGGCACGGTGCCGCCCACGTCGCGCACCGCGGCCTGGATGCAGCGCACGATGATGCCGGTGGAGTCGTAGAGGGTGCCGTCCCAGTCGAAGACGACCAAGGGGAAACGGAGCGAAGGCGGGGTGCGGGGGGCGGTATCGGGCATGAGTGCCTACTATAGGACCGGTCGGTGGGATGGGGGCTTTTCGGCAGCGGGCTCCCACGACGCGAGTTCGTGAGGCAAAGCCGACTCCAGCGCGATGCGCTCGCCGGTCGACGGATGGTCGAACTGCAGCCGCCACGCATGCAGGAACATGCGGCCGAGTCCGGCTTTCTGCAGGCGGTGGTTCACATCGAAATCGCCGTACTTGTCGTCGCCGGCGATGCCGTGGCCGGCGGCCGACAGGTGCACCCGGATCTGGTGGGTGCGTCCGGTCTTGATGGTGACCTCGAGCAGGCTCATCGCCGGCAGCCCCTGCAACTGCCGCGGCGGCGCGGCGCTGCGCACCTTGACCAGGGTGACGGCGCGCATCGCGTCCGGATCGTCGGCGGTGGTCACCCGCACCCGGCGCTCGCCGTCGGGCAGCAGGTATTTCTTCAGAGGCTGGTCGAGCACCTTCAGCCGGGCCGGCCAGGCGCCGTTCACCAGCGCCAGATAGGTCTTGTCGGTGGCGCGCTCGCGGAACTGGTCCTGCAGGCGGGTGAGTGCCGAACGCTTCTTGGCGATCAGCAGGATGCCGGAGGTGTCGCGGTCGAGCCGGTGCACCAGTTCCAGGAACCGCGCCTCGGGCCGGGCCCGGCGCAGCTGCTCGATCACGCCGAAACTCACGCCGCTGCCGCCGTGCACCGCCGTGCCGGCGGGCTTGTCGATCGCCAGCAGGAACTCGTCTTCATACAAGGCGGGGAACTCGCGCGGCGGCACCGCGCGCAGCGTGTCCTCCGTCGGCGCGGGCGCGGTACGCACCGGCGGCAACCGCACCGCGTCGCCGGATTCCACCCGCGTATCGGCCGACGCGCGCCCCTTGTTCACCCGCACTTCGCCGCTGCGAATGATGCGGTAGACGTGCGTCTTGGGAACGCCCTTGAGGTGGCGCAGCAGGAAGTTGTCCAGGCGCTGGCCGGCCGATTCCTCGTCGACCGTCACGATTTTCACGGTCGGCGCGGTTGCCGCGTTTTTGCCCCCTATAATGTCTTTCACCGTAAGTCGCTGTAAGTGGTTGATTTCCCTGGAGTTTAGTCCAGTCACCCTTCGGTGGTCCTGCGGCAGGTCGATGCTACCTGCGGCTTTGCCGGACCGATCGCACGCTTCACGCCGTGCGCCGTTTTCGCAAACCCGCCGGGCGAGCCGACTCCTTGAAACACCCGAACCGGAATACCAACCGGCCCGCGTCGCGCCCCATTCGGCCGCCGCCGGCCGTCGGATCTAGCGAGATTTCCACCGTGTTGATGGCATTGCTTTCCTCCCTCTGGCGCTGGCTGATGCCGCTGCCGGTGGGCGTGCGCGCAACCGCTTCGACCGTCGTGTGGGCCGAATGCGCCCACCCTGCCGCTCCATCGCTGCAGCGTCCGTTCCTCGCACCCATCCACGAGCCCCCACCCCGTCGACCCGGCTGACAAGCTCAGGTCGCCGCGGTTGCACGGCTTTCCAGGTAGTTCCCGTTCGTTTCAGGCGTCTGTTCGGCATCGTTGGCCCACCCAGGGCATGTTCCGGTCTTCCGGTACGGCAACGGCGCCGCCACTCCAGGCGCGCCGTACCGGCGACCACTGATACGAAAAAAGGTACGCCTCATGAAGCGGATGCTGATCAACGCCACGCAGCCGGAAGAACGCCGCCTGGCCATCGTCGACGGGCAAAAGCTCCTCGACTACGAGATCGAGATCGAAGGGCGCGAACAGCGCAAGGGCAACATCTACAAGGCCGTCGTCACCCGGGTCGAGCCCTCGCTCGAAGCCTGTTTCGTCGACTACGGCGAAGACCGCCACGGCTTCCTGCCATTCAAGGAAATCTCCCGTCAGTATTTCGCCGCCGGTGTTCCCGCCGGCCAGGCGCGCATCAACGAAGTGATCCGCGAAGGCCAGGAACTGCTGGTGCAGGTCGAGAAGGAAGAGCGCGGCAACAAGGGCGCGGCGCTGACCACCTTCATCAGCCTGGCCGGCCGTTACGTGGTGCTGATGCCCAACAACCCGCGCGGCGGCGGTGTTTCGCGCCGCATCGAGGGCGAGGACCGGGCCGAGCTCAAGGAGAACATGGACCAGTTGGAATACCCCAACGGCATGTCCATCATCGCCCGCACCGCCGGCATCGGCCGCTCGGCGCCCGAGCTGCAGTGGGACCTGAACTACCTGCTCAAGCTCTGGACCGCCGTCGACGGCGCCTCCAAGGGTGCCAAGGGCGCCTTCCTGATCTA
>JAKONS010000109.1 GCA_022701845.1 Burkholderiaceae bacterium | reverse complement strand
CCGCCGAACTTCTTCGACAGCACGGTGGCGATCGCCGCCGTCAGCGTGGTCTTGCCGTGGTCGACGTGACCGATGGTGCCCACGTTGACGTGCGGCTTGGTCCGTTCGAATTTTCCTTTTGCCATTTTTCGACTCCGAAAAAAATCTCAAATCCAAAACAACAGGAATGGGCGCCACCCCGAAGGATGGCGCCGTCAATTGGTGCCCTTGGCGGGAATCGGACCCACGACCTCTCCCTTACCAAGGGAGTGCTCTGCCACTGAGCCACAAGGGCAGTGAAGGATCGCGTCAGAAGACTTTCGCGAACCCCACTGAAATTCAACACATCGCCAGATCTACAACGACACCTGCAAAACGAACACTGGAGCGGGAGACGGGAATCGAACCCGCGTCATCAGCTTGGAAGGCTGGGGTTCTACCATTGAACTACTCCCGCATAGAACGAACCCTGAGAGCTCGACTAGCGACGGATCAGTCCGCTGCCACTTCATTCGTTTCGCTGGTGGAGGAGGCTGGATTCGAACCAGCGTAGGCGTAAGCCAACAGATTTACAGTCTGCCCCCTTTAGCCACTCGGGCACCCCTCCGGCGAGCCTCGCAGTATAGCGAGTTTTTGCGAGTGTTATCAAGTCCGCTGCGAGTTTTTTGCATCGACGCCATCTCCGTCGCACAATGCTGCACTGCAACATCAGTGGCGGCGGCTTCCATGCCGCCTTCGACCCATGCGCCGCACCGCACCCGACTCGACTCCTGAAACATCTCCGTCCGCCCCCTGCCAGGTCAGTCTGGCATTGCAGGGCGGGGGCTCGCACGGCGCCTTCACCTGGGGCGTTCTCGACGCACTGCTCGAAGACGGCAGGATCGCGATCGCAGGCCTCAGCGGTGCCAGCGCCGGTGCGGTGAACGCGGTGGCGGTGGCCCACGGTTTCGCCAAGGGCGGCCCGACGCAGGAGGGTCGCAGGCAGTTGGCGCGCGATACCCTGGCGCGTGTGTGGCGCGGGGTGGCCGGCCTCGGCAGCCTGGGTTCCATGGCGCAGGGGCTGGCGCGGTGGATGACCGGCGGCTGGGGCGGCGACACCGCCGCGCCCGGCACGATGCTGGGCGACGCGATGTCGCGCTGGATGTCGCCTTACCAGGCCAACCCGCTGGATTTCAACCCGCTGCGGCGCCTGCTGGACGCCGAGATCGATTTCGACGCCGTCGGCCGGCTCGATCACCCGAAAGTGTTCATCTCGGCGACACAGGTGCGCACCGGGCGCGCGGAGATCTTCCAGGGGCCTAGACTCGACCTCGCGGCGCTGATGGCATCGACCTGCCTGCCGCAGATGTTCCAGGCGGTCGAGATCGACGGCGAACATTACTGGGACGGCGGCTTCTCGTCGAACCCGCCGCTCGGTCCGCTGATCGACGCCTGCGACAGCCGGGACATCGTGCTGGTGCAACTCAACCCGCTGTCGCGCGAGCCGCTGCCGCAGAACGCCCAGGAAATCGCCGAGCGGGCGAGCGAGCTCGGCTTCAACTCCAGCCTGCTGGCGCAGATGCGCAGCATCGACTTCATCAACCGCCTGATCGCGCGGGGAGCGCTGGTCGAATCCGCCGGCTACCAGAGCGTGCGGCTGCACCGCATCGACGGCGGCGAGGCGATGCTGGAGCTGGGGGCGAGCAGCAAGCGGTCGGCCGACGCGGCGATGATGGATCGGCTGTTCGCCGAAGGCCGTGCCGCGGCGCAGGCATGGCTGGCCCGGCATTTCGCCGACCTGGGTGTCGCGAGCACCATCGACATTCGCCGCGACTATGTCGGCGGCGCCGACTGAGGCTCAGGCCGCCGGCTTGCCGTGCGCCGCGCGCCAGTCGCGTGCCTGGGAGAAATGCCCGCAGCCGATGAACGGCAAGGGCGGACGCAACGCCGACAGCGGCGACGGATGATTGGCCACCAGCACCTTGTGCCGGTCGGCATCGATCAGCGCCCGCTTGCTCTGTGCGTGCGAGCCCCAGAGCATGAACACCACCGGATGGTCGCCCTGCGCCACATGGCGGATGACCGCATCGGTCAGGATTTCCCAGCCCTTGCCGGCATGGCTGGCGGCCTGGCCCTCCTCGACCGTCAGGCAGGTGTTGAGCAGCAGCACGCCGTGGCGCGCCCATTTCACCAGGCTGCCGCCGGGCGAAGGAAACGCCGGCGGCGGCGTACCCAGGTCGCGCTGCAGTTCCTTGAAGATATTGCGCAGCGATGGCGGCAGCGCGACGCCCTCGGCCACCGAGAACGCCAGCCCCTCGGCCTGGCCGCGCCCGTGGTACGGGTCCTGGCCGAGGATCACCACCCGCACCTGTTCCGGCGGGGTGAGTTCCAGCGCCCGCAGCGGCTGTGGCGGGAAGATCGTGGCACCGGCCTCCAGCCGGCCGGCCAGGAAGGCCAGCAGCGTCTGACCGGGCAGGCCGGCGAAGAAATCGTCGACCAGCGGCGCCCAGCCGGGGGCCACCGGCCAGTCGGCCGGATCGGCGCTGCGCAGCTGGTCGGCCGGCATTGGATGCGATGTGCTCATGTCAGGCGAAGAACAGATCGGCCAGCGCCTGGCCCGGCTCTTCGGCGCGCATGAACGCTTCGCCGACCAGGAAGGCATGCACGCCCGCGCCGCGCATGCGCTCGACGTCGGCCGGCGCCAGGATGCCGGACTCGGTCACCAGCAGCCGGTCGGCCGGCACATCGGCCATCAGCGACAGCGTGGTGTCGAGGCTGACCTCGAAGGTACGCAGGTCGCGGTTGTTGATGCCCACCAGCGGCGTGCGCAGCTTCAGGGCCCGCTGCAGTTCGGCGCCGTCGTGCACCTCCACCAGCACCGCCATGTCGAGCGCGAAGGCGATGGCTTCCAGGTCGGCCATCTGCGCGTCGTCGAGGCAGGCGGCGATCAGCAGGACGCAGTCGGCGCCCATGGCCCGCGACTCGTAGACCTGGTAGGGGTCGACGATGAAATCCTTGCGCAGCACCGGCAGCCCGACCGAGGCCCGCGCCTGCTTCAGGTAGTCGACGCTGCCCTGGAAGAACTGCTTGTCGGTGAGCACCGAAAGGCAAGCCGCGCCGCCCTCGGCATAGCTCTGCGCGATGTCGGCGGGGATGAAGTCGGCGCGGATCACGCCTTTCGACGGGCTGGCCTTCTTGACCTCGGCGATCACCGCCGGGTCGCCCGCGGCGATCTTCGCGCGCAGGGCGGCGACGAAATCGCGGGTGAGCACGCGGCTCTCGGCGTCGGCGCGCATCGCGGCCAGCGGCTGCCGGCGCTGGGCGGCGGCGATCTCTTCGTGCTTGACCGCCACGATTTTGTCGAGGATGTCGCTCATGGTGTGTTCTTTCCTTCTGCGGCCAGCGCCTGGGTTCGGTCGACGAACTGGTCGAGCCTGGCGCGCGCGGCGCCGGAATCGAGGGCGCCGCGCGCACGCGCCAGGCCCTCGTCGATGGTGGCGACCACGTCGGCCGCGTACAGCGCCGCGGCCGCGTTCAGCAGCACGATGTCGCGCGCCGGGCCGGCATCGCCCGCCAGCACGCCGCGCAGCAGCGCCATCGACTCCTGCGGGGTCTCGACCTTGAGCGCGCGGCTGCCGGCCATAGCCAGGCCGAAGTCCTCGGGATGGATCTCGTATTCGCGGATGACGCCGTCTTTCAGCTCGCCGACCAGGGTGGCCGCGCCCAGGCTGACCTCGTCCATGCCGTCCTTGCCGTAGACCACCAGCGCGTGGCTGGCGCCCAGGCGCTGCAGCGCACGCACCTGGATGCCCACCAGATCGGAATGGAACACGCCCATCAGGATGTTCGGCGCGCCCGCCGGATTGGTCAGCGGCCCGAGGATGTTGAACATGGTGCGCACGCCCAGTTCCTTGCGCACCGGCGCCACGTTCTTCATCGCCGGATGGTGGTTGGGCGAGAACATGAAGCCGATGCCGACATCGGCGATGCAGCGCGCGATGGCCGCAGGCGTCAGGTTGATGTCGGCGCCGAGGGCCTCCAGCACGTCGGCGCTGCCGCTCTTGCTGCTGACGCTGCGGCCGCCGTGCTTGCTCACCCGCGCACCGGCGGCGGCGGCCACGAACATGGTGCAGGTGGAGATGTTGAAGGTGTGCGAGCCGTCGCCGCCGGTGCCGACGATGTCGACCAGATGCCGGGTGTCGGCCACCTCGACCTTGGTCGAGAACTCGCGCATGACCTGGGCCGCGGCGGTGATCTCGCCGATGGTTTCCTTCTTCACCCGCAGGCCGGTGACGATGGCCGACAGCATCACCGGCGACAGCTCGCCGCGCATGATGAGCCGCATCAGGTGCAGCATCTCGTCGTGGAAGATTTCGCGGTGCTCGATGGTGCGCTGCAGCGCTTCCTGGGGGGTGATGGACATGGTGGCCGGCCTCACTTGCCGTCGAGGAAGTTCTTGAGCATGGCGTGGCCGTGCTCGGTCAGGATCGACTCGGGATGGAACTGCACGCCCTCGATCGGCAGCGTCTTGTGGCGCACGCCCATGATCTCGCCGTCGTCGGTGCGGGCGGTCACCTCCAGCACCTCGGGCGGTGCGATCTTCTCGATCGCCAGCGAGTGGTAGCGGTTCACGGTGAACTGCTCCGGCAGGTCGGAGAACACGCCCTTGCGGTCGGTGGTGATGACGCTGGTCTTGCCGTGCATCAGCTGCTGCGCCCGCACGATCCGGCCGCCGAAGGCCGCGCCGATCGCCTGGTGGCCGAGGCATACGCCCAAGATCGGCAGCCGGCCGGCGAAGGCCTGGATGGCCGCCACCGAAACGCCCGCTTCGGCCGGCGAGCAGGGGCCGGGCGAGATCACCAGCCGCTCGACACCGGCGGCGATGCGCTCGGCCATGCCGTCGACGGTGATCTCGTCGTTGCGGAACACTTCGACTTCGGCGCCCAGTTCGCCGAAGTACTGGACGATGTTGAAGGTGAAGCTGTCGTAGTTGTCGATCATCAGCAGTTTCATGGTGCTCACTCCAGTCCTTCCTCGACCAGCTCGGCCGCGCGCAGCAGGGCACGCGCCTTGGCTTCGGTTTCCTTCCATTCCATCTCGGGCACCGAGTCGGCGACGACGCCGGCGGCAGCCTGCACGTACAGCATCCGGTCCTTGATGAGGCCGGTGCGGATGGCGATGGCCACGTCCATGTCGCCGGCGTAGCTGATGTACCCGACCGCGCCGCCGTACAGGCCGCGCTTGACCGGTTCGAGCTGGTCGATCAGCTCCATCGCATGCACCTTGGGCGCGCCGCTCAGCGTGCCGGCCGGGAAGGTCGCCTTGAGCACGTCGATGGCGGACATGCCGTCTTGCAGCACGCCCTCGACGTTGCTCACGATGTGCATCACATGGCTGTAGCGCTCGACCGCGAAAGCCTCGGTCACCTTCACCGTGCCGGGCTTGGCCAGGCGGCCGATGTCGTTGCGCGCCAGGTCGATCAGCATGACGTGCTCGGCGCGCTCCTTCGGGTCGTTCACCAGCTCGACTTCGGCGGCGCGGTCGGCCTCGGGCGTGGCGCCGCGCGGGCGGGTGCCGGCGAGCGGGCGGATGGTGATCTTCTGGCCTTCGTCGGTGCGCTCCTGGCGCACCAGGATCTCGGGCGATGCGCCCACCACGTGGAAGTCGCCGCCCTCCTCCGGACCGCCGGCGCCCAGGTGATAGAAGTACATGTAGGGCGACGGGTTGAGCATGCGCAGCGCCCGGTACAGCGACAGCGGCGATTCGGTGAAGCGCTTCTGGATGCGCTGGCCGACTTGCACCTGCATGAAGTCGCCGCCGGCGATCAGCTCCTTGGCACGCTCCACCGCGGCGATGTAGTCGTCCTTGGCGAAGCCGCGCTCCGACGGATGGCTCTGCGACGGCCGGATCTCCGGCGCCACCACCGGCTGCCGCAGCCGCGCGCGCAGCAGGTCGAGCCGGGCCCGGGCGGCGTCGAACGCGCCCGGCTGGGCCGGATCGGCATAGACGATCAGGTGCAGCTTGCCCGACAGGTTGTCGATCACCGCCAGCTCCTCGCACTGCAGCAGCAGGATGTCGGGGCAGCCGAGGGTGTCGGGCGGGCAGCCGGCTTCGAGCTTCTTTTCGATGTAGCGCACCGCGTCGTAGCCGAAGTAGCCCGCCAGGCCGCCGCAGAAGCGCGGCAGGCCCGGCCGCACCGCCGCCTTGAAACGGCCCTGGTAGGCGGAGATGAAGTCGAGCGGGTTGCCGCTCGCGGTCTCGACCACCTCGTCGTCGGTGACGACTTCGGTCTTCGCCTCGGCGCCGAAGCCGCTGGCGCGCAGCAGCGTGCGCGCCGGCAGGCCGATGATGCTGTAGCGGCCGAAACGCTCGCCGCCCACCACCGATTCCAGCAGGAAGCTGTTGCGCCCGCCGTTCTGCACATGGGCCAGCTTGAGGTAGAGCGACAGCGGGGTTTCGAGGTCGGCGAAGGCCTCGGCCATCAGGGGAATGCGGTTGTAGCCCTGCTGCGCAAGGCCCTTGAATTCGATTTCGGTGAACACGAGAAATTCTCCAGCAAGATGCCCGGCGAGGATCGCGGCGCGCGGCGCGGCGCGGGCGACGGCTCGGTCGGGGGATTCGTCAGACGGGGGGTGCGGTGGAGAGCCCGCGAGGCGCGCCGGCGGTGCGTGGAAGCACCCGGCGGCGACCGGACATTACGCGCCGCGAAAGGCGGAAGGCCGGCGCCAGGGCCAGGCTCCCCGGTCGGCGAGACCTGTGCGCAAGGTACGGTGGACGAACATGGCG
>JAKONS010000100.1 GCA_022701845.1 Burkholderiaceae bacterium | reverse complement strand
GGTGGAGGTGTGTGGATTTCTGCCATGGTCGGTCCGGAGGTGCCGGCTCTCTTGTTGTCGTGCCGAGAGCATGCAGCGTGCGGCTGCAAAGGTTGTGAGTCGGCGGAGGAAGCCGTTGTAGGCGACGCGCGGTTAGTTCCCGCGGACAATCCCCGCATGCGATTCGAGGCACGGCGGTGACGATGGAATGGACAGCCCACTGCGACGGCAGCGCCGTACCCAACCCGGGCCGGATGGCGTACGGCGCGGTGCTGGTGTCACCTGCCGGCGAGCGCTTCACCCTGTCGTGCACCACCCACCGGATCGGCTGCAACAACGAAGCCGAATTGGTTGCCCTGCTGGCTGTGCTGGCCGAGCTGGAAAGACACGGCGCGCGCGCGGCGGTGGTGTTCACCGACAACAGCGTGCTCGTCGCGCAGTTGGGCGATGGTGCCGACGCCCCGCCCGCCATCGCCCGCCTGGCGGACCTGTTCGCCGAAGCCCGGCGCGCACTGGCGCGCTTCGACCGCGTTCGGCTGCAGTGGGTGCCGCGCCACCGCAACCAGGAGGCCGATGCCCTGGCCCGCGCGGCGCAGGGGCTCGCACCGAAGTCGACGGCGCTGCCCCGCAGCCGCCGGGCGATCAAAGCTCGGCGAAAAAGCGGATGAAACGGGAGTCGCCGCGGCAATAACCGGGGCGGGGCTGGTCGAAGGTGTCGGCGGTGATCTGCAGGTCTTCGATATGCCGCAGGCTGCAGTAGACCCAGTCGTGGCCGGGAATGAAACGATTGCCGTCGGTCTGGAAGGCGGTGAACCATTCGCCGCCGTCATGGCCGATGCCCACCGCATGCGGCTCCACCGTGCGGCGCGCGCCGCGGTACACGAAGGCGACAGCCTTGCGGTCCTCGATGGCAGCGATGAGCGATTGCAGCAGTTCGATAGGTTTCAACGGGAAAAAGGCGGGGAGGTTCGGCGCCGGAGGGTGCGAATTCGCTCGGGTTCGCCTGTGGCGGCAGCGCCGGCATCGCGCTCGATGTCGCGTGTGTACGCGATAACGCAGTCAATCGGGCGGTGCCCGGCGATAGCCGCAGGCTTGGGAAAAAGTTTAGCGCAAGCCTGCCGCTCTGGAAGCTATACGCCGTTCGAGCCCCTCCGGTTTCAGCCGGGAGCGTGCGATATCGCACCAGTTCACTCGAATCGTCTGAAAAAAGCGGGACGCGGTGCGGCGTTTTTGCACAATCCGGCATCGGCGCATGTCGCGCCCGACACCAGACATCTCCCATCACAGGACTACCCATGACTTTCCAGGACATCGCCGACCGTTTCGAGCGTTCGGGCTCCGGCAGCGACGCGTTCAAGGCGCTGTCGAAAAGCGCGTTCGACCTGATGAAGGAGGATTCGGAGAACGCCGCGCTGTTCTTCGTGATCGGCGTGGCTGCCAAGTCGTATGTGCGGGTGTACGAAGACCAGGCGGTGACCGAGGCGGTGGCCGAGCGCGCCAAGACGATCCTGTGCGGCTACACCGCGCAGGTGCAGCAGGCCCTGGCGGCGGAGCCGGCGGAGCGGTTTCGCGTCGCCAGCCGCATTGCGGCCGACTACGAATGGAACGTCGCCGACTTCTGATGCGTCGCCCTCACGGCGCGGGCAGCATGCCCTTGGCCTGCAGGATGGCGGCGGCCGCCTCGCCGCCCAGGCCGTCGAGGAAGGCCTGCGCCGCCGCCGCATGCGCGGTCTTGCCGGCGATCGCGCCGGCATAGGTGGTGTAGTTCTGCACCGGCTCCGGAATCGGGCCGACCAGCGCCGCGCCGTCGACCGGCAATATCTCGCTGATCTGGTGCACCGCCAGGTCGGCCTCGCCGGTCACCAGTTTCTCGGCCACGAACCCGCCCTTCACCAGCACCGCCTTGGCGCGGATCTGCTCGGCGATGCCCAGACGCTGGAACAGCCCTTCCAGGTAGACGCCGCTGGAGCCGCCCGAGGCCGGGTCGATGTAGGCCACCTTGCCGGCCTGCAGCAGGGCCTGGCGGAACTCCTCGACGCTGCCGATCGCCGGCCGCGGCGCGCCGGTCTTCACCGCCACGCCGATGGCGGCGCGCGCCAGGGGCTGCACGCTGTCGGTGCGCACCGTGCCGGCGGCGGCCAGCGGCCGCATCGCCAGCGGCGTGAGCACCAGCACGTCGAACGCTTCGCCGTCGGCCACCCGTTTGGCGAGGGCGCCGGCGGTGTCGTTCGACACCACCACCGTGTGGCCGGTGCGGGCCTCGAAAGCGGGCACCAGCGCCAGCACGATCTGCTTGAAGGCGCCGGCGGTGAGCACCTTGACGGTGTCGGCCCGGGCGGCGGTGGCCGACAGGCAGGCGACGAGCAGGGGAGCGATCAGAAAAGCGGAGCGGCGGCGCATGGTGGCGGTCCTGGTGGGGGAGAAAGCGGGTGCGGGTTTCACCCGGATCGAGGCTGTGTATTGTGCTTACAACTTCGCCTTCCGCGCCTCTAACATCCAGGCTCCAAAAACAAAGCGCCCCGGCGCGAAGAGCCATTTCCATGAAGACAAACCCGATCGTTTTCGGTGCCGCCCCGTTCACCCGCCGTGCCGCGCTGCTGCTCGGCGCCCTGGCGCTCGCCGGTTGCGCGGCCACCGGCACCGGCAGCCGCACCGCGACCGCGCCGCACCAGGTCACGATGATGACCTCGGGCGCCTTCGCCGCCACCGCCACCGAACTCCAGCCCGGCTACGAAGCGGCCACCGGCGACCGGCTGACCGTCGTCTACGGCTCCTCCATGGGCGGCGCGTCCGACTCCATTCCCGCGCGGCTGGCGCGCAACGAGCCGGTCGACGTGGTGATCCTGGCGCGCTCGTCGCTGGACGAGCTGGTGGCGCAGGGCAAGGTGGTGCCGGGCAGCCAGGTCGATCTGGTCAATTCGCTGATCGGCTTCGCGGTGCGCAAGGGCGCGCCCAAGCCCGACATCAGCACCACCGCCGCTGTGCGCCAGACCCTGCTGGCGGCGCCCTCCATCGCCTATTCGGCCAGCGCCAGCGGCACCTACTAC
This sequence comes from Burkholderiaceae bacterium, assembly GCA_022701845.1. The sequence continues at coordinate 2,067 of JAKONS010000100.1, read as the reverse complement.
CAGAACGAGATGCTGAAGAACCTGGGCATCGAGGCGCAGGTCAAGCCCAAGAGCAAGCGCATCCTGAGCGAGCGGGTCGGCACGGTGGTGGCCCGCGGCGACGCCGAGCTCGGCCTGCAGCAGGTCAGCGAGCTGCTGCCGATCCCGGGTGTCGATTTTGTCGGCGTGCTGCCGCCCGAACTGCAGCGCATGACGGTGTTCTCGGCCGGCATCTCCACCTCGGCCAAGGACGTGGAAGGCGCGCGCAATCTGATCCGCTACTTCGCCTCGCCGGCGGTGATCCCGGTGCTGCAGCGCAACGGCCTGGAATCGGCTTCCGCCGCCGCGGCCAAATGATCGCCACGGCAGCGGTCGCGGCCACTGCCACCGCCTGCGTCATCCTGCGGCCGGCGCGGGTGCCGGAATATGTCTGGGCGCTGGCCGGCGCGGCGGTGCTGGTGGCGGCCGGCCTGCTGCCCTGGCGCGAGGCGCTGGGCGCGGTCGGCAAGGGTGCCGACGTCTACAGCTTCCTGATCGGCATGATGCTGCTGTCGGAAATCGGCCGGCGCGAGGGGCTGTTCGACTGGCTGGCCGGCATCGCGGTGCAGCAGGCGCGCGGCTCGGCGCAACGGTTGTTCCTGTGGATCTACGGCGCCGGCACGCTGGTGACGGTGTTCATGTCGAACGACGCCACCGCGGTGGTGCTGACGCCGGCGGTGTATGCCGCCACCCGGCAGGCCGGGGTGAAGCCGCTGCCCTATCTCTTCGCCTGCGCCCTGATCGCCAACGCGGCGAGCTTCGTGCTGCCGATCTCCAACCCCGCCAACCTGGTGGTGTTCGGCGAGCGGCTGCCGGCGCTGCTGCCATGGCTGCAGCGTTTCCTGCTGCCGTCGGTGGCGGCCATCGTGGCCACCTTCTGGGTGCTGCGCTGGCGTTTCCGGGCCGAGCTCGCCGGCGATGCCCAGGTGCCGCCGCAACGCGCGCCGCTGGGCCGCACCGGCATGCTGGCCGCCGCCGCGGTGGTGGCGATGGCGGCGGTGCTGCTAGTGGCCTCGGCGCGCGACGTGCCGCTCGGCCTGCCCGCGCTGATCGTCGGACTGGCCGCCACCGCGGTGGTGCTGATCGCCAAGCGCGAGGCGCCGTGGACGGTGCTGGGCGGTGTGTCGTGGGGTGTGCTGCCGCTGGTGGCCGGGTTGTTCGTGCTGGTCGAGGGCGTGCAGCGGGCCGGACTGCTGCAGCCGATGGCCACCGGCCTGCGGCACCTGGCCGAGACCGCGCCGCTGCAGGCCGCCTGGCTGGCCGGGCTGCTCGCCGCCTTCGGCTGCAACCTGGTCAACAACCTGCCGGCCGGACTCGCCGCCGGCACCGTCGGCCAGCTGGCCGATGCGTCGCCGCTGGTGCGCGGCGCCATCGCCATCGGCATCGACCTGGGGCCGAACCTGTCGGTGACCGGCTCGCTGGCGACGCTGCTGTGGCTGTCGGCGATTCGCCGCGAAGGCGAGGACGTCGGCGCCTGGCAGTTCCTGAAAGTGGGCGTGCTGGCGATGCCGGTGGCGCTGGTGTGCGCCCTGGCGGCGCTCACCCTGCTGGGCTAGGCCGCTGGCCCGCTAACCCGTTGGCGCCGGCCGCGGGCGCTCAGGCCGCGGGCTTGGCCAGTTCGGCGTCGACCGCAGCCACCAGGCGCGGATCGTCCGCCGGCACGTCGGGTGCGAAGCGCGCCACCACCTCGCCGTCGCGGCCGATCAGGAATTTCTCGAAGTTCCACAGCACCTCGGTGCGGTCCTCCGGCGCCAGGCCGCGGCTGGCCAGCTTCTCGCGCATCGGCCCTTCGCCGATGGACGACGTCTGGGCGGCGGTGAGCGCGGCATACAGCGGATGCCGGCCGGCGCCCAGCACCGTGATCTTCGAGAACAGCGGGAAGTGGATGTCGTAGTTCGTCGAGCAGAACGCGGCGATCTCGCTTTCGGTACCCGGCTCCTGGCCCTTGAAATCGTTGGCCGGAAAACCCAGCACTTCCAGCCCCGCGTCGCGCCTGGCCTGGTACAGCGCTTCCAGGCCGGTGTACTGCGGCGTCAGCCCGCATTGGGA
>JAKONS010000063.1 GCA_022701845.1 Burkholderiaceae bacterium | reverse complement strand
GAGATCCACGCGGTGAATCTGCACACGATCGACACGGTTACGCCCGACGCGCCCGATTCGCTGGAGGCGCTCCTGGCGCTGGATGCCCGTGCGCGCCGCGAGGCCGAAGTCATCGCTGCGCGGCTGTCCACTACACAATAACGCCACTCCATTTCCAGGATTTCCAGATGCTCATGACCGTAGCCGCTTTCGTCGTGGCGCTGGCATTGCTGATTGCCGTCCACGAGTACGGGCACTACCGCGTGGCGCGGGCCTGCGGTGTGAAGGTGTTGCGGTTTTCCATCGGATTCGGCCGCACGATCTGGCGCTGGCAGAAACCCGGCTCGCCCACCGAGTTCGCCATCGGCATGCTGCCGCTCGGTGGTTACGTGAAGATGCTCGATGAGCGGGAGGCCCCGGTCGACCCGTCCGAGCGGCATCTGGCCTTCAACAACCAGTCGGTCGGCAAACGCGCTGCGATCGTCGCTGCGGGGCCGGCGGCGAATCTGTTGCTGGCGATCGCGCTGTATGCAGTCGTCAACTGGATCGGCACCGACGAGCCGAGGGCTCGTCTGGCAGAGCCGTTACCTGCGTCCGTTTCGGCCAAAGCGGGGCTGCGTGGCGGCGACGAGGTGGTCGCAGCGGCACCTCAAGGCGAAACGCTCGAACCGGTACGGTCTTTCGACGATCTGCATTGGCAGCTCACCCGTGCCGCACTCGAAGGCTATGCGTTATCGCTGGAGGTCGTTGGCCGCGACGGCGCCGTGCGCCGGGTCGATCTGCCGCTCGATCGACTGTCGCGGCGGGAAGCCGATGCGCAACTGGCGCGTGAAATCGGCATTCTCGGCCCGCAGACGGTTGCGCTCGTCGGTGACGTGCAGCCGGACGGTGCGGCCGCAGCGGCCGGTTTGCGACGCGGCGACAAGGTGTTGCGCCTAGGCGACCGGTCGATCGCCGACGGCGCCCAGCTTCGCGATGCGATCCGCAGCTCGGTGCGTGATGGCAGACCATTGGCTCAAACCTGGCAGATCGAGCGCGACGGCAGTGCGCGCAGCATCGTGGTCACGCCGTTGGCAATCACCGAAAACGGCGTTACTTTCGGCCGTATCGGCGCTCTGGTCGGTGGCCCGCCGGAAATGGTGCGGGTGCGCTACGGCGTCCTGGATGGCCTGTGGCGCGGGGTCACCAAGACCTGGGAGGTCTCTGCGCTCAGCCTGCGGATGATGGGTCGCATGGTCATCGGTCAGGCATCCCTGAAGAACTTGAGCGGGCCGCTCACCATTGCCGATTACGCCGGACGTTCGGCCAGCCTCGGATTCGTGCAGTACCTTGTTTTCCTGGCATTGATCAGCGTCAGCCTGGGGGTGCTCAACCTGCTGCCGCTGCCGGTGCTCGATGGTGGTCATCTGGTGTTCTTCGCTTGGGAAGCCGTGACCGGCAAGGGCATTTCGGAGGCTTGGTTGGGCCGGTTGCAGCGAGGCGGGGTGGCGGTGTTGCTGCTCGGCATGTCCATCGCGCTCTTCAACGACGTAAGTCGAATTTTCGGTTGATCTGCCGGTGCTGCAGGCGAAAGTCGCCTGATCGTGTCGTCCGGCTCCAGCGGGCTCCGTCATAATCCGGCGTTGGCTGCGACCGGATTGCGGTTGCCTGCACACTTTTTTCTCGTGTACATGAAGCAAAAAATCTCCGGTTTTCGCCTGCGGGCCGTGTCGGCCGTTGCCGGTCTGCTCTTCGCAGCGCAGGCTGCCTGGGCCATCGACCCTTTCACGTTGAGCGATATCCGTGTCGAGGGCCTTCAGCGCGTCGAACCTGGAACCGTGTTCGCATCGCTGCCTTTTCGGGTCGGCGACAGCTACAACGATGAAAAGGGTTCCGGCGCGATTCGCTCGCTCTTCGCCCTGGGTTTGTTCAAGGACGTTCGCCTCGAAGCGCGCGGCAATGTGCTGACAGTGATCGTCGAGGAGCGACCGACGGTCGCCGATATCGACTTCGCCGGCACCAAGGAGTTCGACAAGGACACCCTGAAGAAAGCCATGCGCGACATCGGCCTGACGGAGGGTCGTCCCTTCGACAAGGCGCTCGCCGATCGCGCCGAGCAGGAGCTCAAGCGCCAGTACGTCAACCGCAGCCTCTACGGTGCGGAAGTGGTCACCACGGTGACGCCCATCGAGCGCAACCGCGTCAACCTGACCTTCACCGTGACCGAAGGCGATCCGGCCAAGATCAAGGACATCCGCATCACCGGCAACAAAGCCTTCAGCGACAGCACGCTACGAGGCCTGTTCGATCTGGATACAGGCGGCTGGCTGAGCTGGTACACGAAGTCCGACCGCTATGCGCGCGCGAAACTCAATGCGGATTTGGAGACACTGCGGTCCTACTACCTGCAGCGCGGGTACATGGAATTCCGCATCGACTCGACGCAGGTCGCCATTTCGCCGAACAAGCAGGACATCAGCGTCACCATCAACGTGACCGAAGGCCAGCGCTACGTGGTGTCGGGTGTCAAGCTCGAAGGTAACTATCTCGGCCGCGACGAAGAGTTCAAATCGTTGGTCAAGATCGTGCCCGGTGAACCCTACAACTCCGAGCAGGTGGCCCAGACCACCAAGGCCTTCACCGACTATTTCAGTGCTTTCGGATTCGCTTTCGCCCGCGTCGAACCGGTGCCCGAGATCGATCGCGCGAACAACCGGGTGAGCCTGGTGCTGCAGGCCGAGCCGTCTCGTCGTGCGTATGTGCGCCGCATCTCGATCGCCGGCAACAACCGCACCCGTGACGAAGTCATCCGGCGTGAGTTCCGCCAGTTCGAGTCGTCCTGGTTCAACGGCGACAAGATTCGTCTGTCGCGCGATCGCGTCGACCGGCTCGGCTACTTCAGCCAGGTCGAAGTGGAAACGCAGGACGTCGCGGGCTCGCCCGACCAGGTCGACGTCGTCATCAACGTGGTCGAGAAGCCCACCGGCAGTCTGTCGCTGGGTGCGGGCTTCTCGAGCGCCGAAAAGGTCGCGCTGACCTTCGGCATCAAGCAGGAAAACGTCTTCGGCACCGGTAACTACCTGGGCATCGACGTCAACACCAGCAAATACAACCGTGCCGTCGTGCTGAGTACGACGAACCCTTACTTCACGCCCGACGGCATTTCACGCACCTTCGACGTCTATCACCGGTCGTCGCGTCCGTACCAGGATCAAGGCGGCAACTATCGGCTGCTGACTTCCGGCGCGAGCATGCGATTCGGTGTGCCTTTCAGCGAACTTGACACCGTGTTCTTCGGTGCCGGCGCGGAGCGCACAGAGATCAAGGCCGGAACGAACATTCCGGCGAGCTACCTTTCCTACGCGGAACGGGTCGGCTATGTGAGCTATTCGGTGCCGCTGACCGTCGGCTGGTCACGCGACAGCCGCGACAGCGCACTGTCGCCGAGCAGTGGCCGCTTCCAGCGCTTCAACTCGGAATTGGGCGTTGCAGGCGATGCACGCTACGTGCGCGGCAACTACCAGTTCCAGCAGTACCTGCCGATCACCAAGAAGTACACGCTCGCGCTCAACAGCGAACTGGGCGCCGGCAAGGGCTTGAACGGTTTGCCGTTCCCGATCTTCAAGAACTTCTATTCCGGTGGTCTGGGTTCGGTCCGGGGTTTCGAGCAGGGCACGCTGGGTCCGCGCGACGTGACTGGTTCTTCCATCGGCGGCGCCAAGAAGATCACCCTCAATGCAGAAGTGTCGGCTCCGTTTCCCGGCGCTGGCAACGACCGCACGCTGCGCGTCTTCGGTTTTGCCGACGTGGGCAATGTGTACGGCGAAAATCAAAAATTCGATTTCGGTGACATGCGTGCCTCCGTCGGCCTGGGTTTGAGCTGGGTGTCTCCGGTCGGTCCGCTTCGTATTGCCATTGCCAACCCTGTGCGTAAAGAACCGGGCGATAGAATCCAAAAATTCCAATTCCAGATCGGAAGCTCTTTCTAATGAACGCTTTTATCCGCCAAGGCGCCCTCGGTGTCCTGCTCGCGGCAGCAGCCTGTGCGGCGCCTGCGCAGGCAGACGATTTCCGTGTCGGCTTCGTCAACACCGATCGGATCTTCCGCGAAGCCACCGCGGCCAAAGCTGCCCAGTCCAAGCTGGAGCAGGAATTTTCCAAACGCGAGAAAGAGTTGCTCGACCAGGGCAATACCTTGAAGGCCGCTTCGGACAAGTTCGAAAAGGAAGCGCCTACCTTGCCGGACGCGCAACGCACCAGCCGCCAGCGTTCGTTGGTCGAACAGGACCGGGACTTCCAGCGCAAGCGCCGCGAATTTCAGGAAGACCTGAACTCACGCAAGAACGAGGAGCTCCAGCAGGTGCTCGAGCGCGCCAACCGCGTCGTCAAGCAAGTCGCTGAGACCGAAAAGTACGACGTGATCCTGCAAGAGGCGGTCTACATCAATCCCAAGTTCGACATCACTGACCGTGTGATCAAGGCGCTGAACTCTGCGCCCGCTGCTGCCACGCGTTAAACCGTGGCCTTGACCCTGGAGGCCGTCGTCGCAGCGCTGGGCGGCGAACTCCACGGCGCCGGCGACTTGCTGTTGACCGGTATCGCGCCGCTGGAAACGGCAGGCAGCAGCGATATCGCCTTTCTCAGCCACCCCCGCTACGCCGCACAGCTGGCATCGACCGCGGCCGGTTGTGTGATCGTGGCTCCGTTATTCGAGGATGCGGCTCGCGCCCGGGGCGCGTGCATCATCACCGACGCGCCTTATGTCTATTTCGCCCGCCTGACGCAGCTATGGAAGCGTCATCTCGGGCAAGACCGGCCGGCAGGCATTCATCCGAGCGCGGTGGTCGATACCACCGCCATCATCCATCCGACCGCCTCCGTCGGGCCGCTTTGTGTCATCGAACGCGATGCATCCGTGGGTGCCGGGACGGTGCTCACCAGCCGCGTGACACTCGGCGCTCACTGCCGCATCGGTGAGCGCTGCATCGTGCACTCCGGCGTGGTGATCGGTGCCGACGGATTCGGATTCGCGTTGCACCACGGCGAGTGGATCAAGATCGAGCAGCTGGGTGCAGTACGCATCGGCGACGACGTCGAGATCGGCGCCAACAGCTGCATCGACCGTGGAGCGCTCGACGACACCGTGATCGAAGACGGCGTGAAGATCGACAACCTGGTGCAGATCGCGCACAACGTGCGGATCGGCCGACACAGCGCGCTTGCCGGCAACGCAGGCGTGGCCGGCAGCGCGACCATCGGTGCGCATTGCACCGTGGGTGGTGGCGCGGTCGTGTTGGGCCACCTCACCCTCGCCGACAACGTGCACATTTCGGCGGCCTCCGTCGCGATGCGATCGATTCACCAG
>JAKONS010000042.1 GCA_022701845.1 Burkholderiaceae bacterium | reverse complement strand
AGTTGCCAAAGGCGGTTGAGCGCGAGCAGACAGGTCGCCGCATCGGATGAGCCGCCGCCCATGCCCGCCTGTGCCGGAATCTGCTTGTCGACAGCGATATGTGCGCCGCCCGCGTACCCGGTGGCCTGTTGCAGCGCGCGGGCCGCGCGCAGCACCAGGTCGTCCTCCGGCAGGGGCACGGTGAGGTCTTCGCGACTCAGCCGGCCGTCGTCGCGCAGGTCGAAATGCAGGGTGTCGCACCAGTCGACCAGCATGAAGACCGACTGCAGCAGGTGGTAGCCGTCGGCACGCTGGCCGACGATGTGAAGGAACAGGTTGAGCTTGGCCGGGGCCGGAACGTCGTAGAGCGCGCGCATGCAGGCGATGGCAGAAAGGAGGGGGTGCGAAAACGTGCGAAAACGTGCGAAAACGTGCAGGACGGCGCCCGGACGCTCAGCGTTCGAGCACCACCCGCAAGGTTGCGACCGGCAACGGCTGCTGGCGGGTGGCGACGATGCGGCCGTCCGGCTGGGCCGACAGGTCGGCGATCCAGCCGGGCACCGAAGCCGGCTTGCCGGCGAGCCAGTCGAACAGTGCGGCGACCGGGATCGGCGTGCCGGTGGCGCGGGCTGCCAGGTCGTCGAGCGAGGCGAAACGCTGCGGCTCCGACTTGCCGCCCTGCTGCAGGCTGGCGCTGCCCGGCGCCCAGCGCAGCACGGCGGCGGTACTGCCGATCGGCGTGGTCAGGGTGAGCGAGCCGGTGTCGGCGCTGCCGACCAGTTCGAAGGAGGCATAGAAGGACTGCGACGGCGCGTCTTCCACCTGCAGCGCGAGGCGGCCGTTCCAGCGCTCGCGAACCACGTCGGCGCCGGTCGCGCCGGCTGCGCTGTCGGGAGCCCGCGGCGGCGCGGCGCAGCCGGCCAGCACCGCCGCCATGCACAGCGCCGCGACGACTCGCCCGGCCGCTGCCATCACAGCGGAACCTTCAGGCGCTCGATGGTTTGCTTGAGGGTGTCGTTGTCGCGGTTGACCAGCAGGCCTTCCTTGAACACGACGGTCGCCCGCTCGCGCTTGCCGGCGGCCCACAGCACTTCGCCCAGGTGGGCCGCGATCTCGGGATCGGGCCGGGTCTTGTAGGCATCCTCGAGGATGCGGATGGCTTCGTCGGAGCGGCCCATGCGGAACTCGACCCAGCCCAGGCTGTCGCGGATGAACGGATCGTCCGGCGCGAAGCTCAGCGCCTTCATGACCAGCTCGCGCGCCTCGGGCAGCCGCACGCCGCGATCGGCGAACGAGTAGCCGAGCGCGTTGTAGGCATGGTGGAAATCGGGCTTCTTGGCGATCACCTCGCGCAGCAGCCGCTCCATCTCGTCGACCTTGCCGATCTTCTCGGCGTTCATCGCCAGGTCGTAGGTGAGGTCGGTGTCGTCGGGCGCCTGCTGGTGCGCCTGCATCATCAGTTGGTAGGCCTCTTCGGCACGGTTGTTGTCGCGCAGCAGCTGTACCTCGGCCATCAGCTTGGCGCGGGCATCGGCGGCGTTGCGCTGGGGCAGGGCGCGCAGCAACGCGCGTGCCTCGTCGAGCTTGCCCTGGCCGGCCAGCACCGAGGCGCGGCGCAGCTGCACCGACGCCAGCGCCTGCGGGCTCGACACCTTGTCGAGCCAGGCGGTGGCGGCCTGCGGATCGCCGCGTTTCTCGGCCGCCTGCGCCAGCACCAGATAGGCCTGGTCGCGGCTGCGGCCGGTGGCGGCGGCCACCTCGGGGCTCAGGCCGCCGGGTGCGGCGGGCAGCAGGTCGAGAAAGGTCTTCACCGACTGCTCGGCATCCTTGTAGAGGCCGTCCTGCGCCTCCTGGCCGCCGCGCACCAGCCAGGCTTCGGCGAAACGCGGACTCTCGACGGTGGTGGTCTGCACCTCGCGGGTGGCCTCGGCATTGCGTTGCGCGTCGAACAGCGAGCGGGCGTAGGCCAGCCGGATCTCCGGCAGCGGCGGCTTGTTGCCGTCCAGATAGCGCTTGACCAGCGGTTCGGCATCGGGCCGTTTGGCCGCCATCAGTTCCAGCGCCAGGATGGCGCTGCCTTCCGAGCCGATATCGAGCGCCTGTGCACGGCGGGCGGCCTCCAGGGTGCCGTCGGCGTCGCCTGCCGCCAGCCGCATGCGGCCGACGGCGATCCAGGCGGCGGCGCCCTCGGCCGGCACGGCGGGTTTTTCGAGGTCGGCGGCCAGCACCTTCTCGACCACCGCCTGCGCCGCCTTGCGGTCGGTGACGCGGGCATACAGCTGCGGCAGGGCGTTGTAGGCACGCAGCCGGTCGGCGGGCTCGGTGAGCGCCATTTCGCGCGCCAGCGGCGCGGCCGATTCGGTGACCCGGTTCAGCGCGACCAGGATCTGCAGCACCATCGCGTTGGCCTCGCGCGATTCGGGCTTGGCGTCCTTCCAGGCACGCGCCGCGATGAGCGCCGAGTCGCCGGCCCGGGCCTGCAGGGCCACCTCGGCGGCGCGGCGGAACAGGCGGTCGTCGCCGCTCTTGCGGCCGGCATCGAGCAGCAGCGAGAACGCGCTGCCGGGATCGCCCTCGTTGGCGCTGATCTCGCCGACCAGCACCTCGTACATCAGCTGGGCGCTGCGCTGCTCGGAAACACTGGGATCGTCGGGTTTCTTCTCGACCTTTTCCGCGGTCGTCGGATTGGGTTGCGTCGTTTGCCCGGTGGGGTCGGCCGGGCTGGCCTGCGCCAGCAATGACATGGGGGGAGTGCGGGCCTGGACTACACCTGCAAGACAGGCGAGAAGGGCCGCGGCGGCAAGGCGATGAAGCTGCATCGAACCATAATAATTCAAGCCCTATACCCCGCGCCGTCGTCTTTCACGCCGTTGGCGGCGGCACCTCCGGCATCCCCGGTTTCTTTCCATTTCCCATGCCCGAATTACCCGAAGTCGAGGTGACCCGCCTCAGTTTTGCCGACCGCATCGCCGGCGCCCGGGTGCTGTCGGCCCGCATCGGCAAGCCGCTGCGCTGGGCGCTCGGCTGCGATCCCGAAACGCTGGCCGGGCGCACGGTGGTGCAGGTGCGCCGCCGCGGCAAGTACCTGCTGGTGGAGTTCGACGAGGGCCTGCTGCTGGTGCACCTGGGCATGTCGGGCAGCCTGGCCTTCGCCGACACCCTGCCCGCGCCCGGCCCGCACGACCACTTCGACCTGGCCACCGACCGCGGCCTGCTGCGGCTGCACGACCCGCGCCGCTTCGGCGCGGTGGTGTTCGCCGCCGACGCCGCCGCGCCGCAGGCGCAGAAGCTGCTGGGCCACCTGGGCGTGGAGCCGCTGTCCGACGACTTCGACCCGGCGCGCTTCTATGCCGGCCTGCATGCCCGCAAGACCGCGGTCAAGCAGGTGCTGCTGGGCGGCGAGCTGGTGGTGGGCGTGGGCAACATCTACTGCTCCGAAGCGCTGTTCGGCGCCGGCATCCGGCCGACGCTGGCGGCCTCGAAGATCAGCCGGCCGCGGGCCGAGCGGCTGTGGCGCGCCATCCGCGAGGTGCTGGCGCGGGCGGTGGCCGCCGGCGGCAGCACCCTGCGCGACTTCCAGAGCGCCGAGGGCCGCAGCGGCTATTTCCAGCTGCAGGCGATGGTCTACGGCCGCGAGGGCCTGCCCTGCCATGTATGCGCCACGCCGATCCGCGCCATCAAGCAGGGCCAGCGCTCCACCTTCTTCTGCCCGCACTGCCAGAAATCCTGAGCGGCGCCGGTCCGCAGATATAGTCCCCGAGCGATATCCCGTCGCCTCCCCGATCCACGCGCGATCCTTCCGTGACCACCACCCTCACCGACCAGCTGGACCGCCATGGAGCCTGGCGCGCCGCCACCGCGCTGCGGCTCGAGCAGCTCGCGGCCTGGCTGGTCGAACACCAGCTGGCCGACGCCCCGCTGCTGGCCCGCCTGGCGCAGATCGCCCACGGTCTGCAGCGCGACCGCATCATGGTGGCGTTCGTGGCGGAGTTCTCGCGCGGCAAGTCGGAACTGATCAACGCCATCTTCTTCGCCCACCACGGCCGGCGCATCGTGCCCGCCAGCGCCGGACGCACCACCATGTGCCCGACCGAGCTGGGCTTCGAGCCCGGCCGGCCGCCGGCGCTGCGGCTGCTGCCGATCGCCACCCGCGCCGACCCGCGCCCGCTGTCGGCCTGGCGCGAGGAGGCGTCGGCCTGGACGTCGGTGCCGCTCGATGCCGGCGACCCGGCGCAGATGGCGCAGGCCCTGCAGACGGTGGCCCAGGTGCTGCGGGTGCCGGTCGACACCGCGCGCGAACTCGGCTTCTGGGACGACGAGCATCCCGACGACAACCCGCTGCGCGGCGCCGACGACCGGGTCGAGGTGCCGATGTGGCGGCATGCGCTGGTCAACATCGACCACCCCTTGCTGCGGCAGGGCCTGGTGATCCTCGACACGCCCGGCCTGAACGCGGTCGGCGCCGAGCCCGACCTGACGGTGCAGCTGCTGGCCGACGCGCATGCCAGCGTCTTCATCCTGGCCGCCGATGCCGGCGTGACCCGCTCCGACCTGCAGCTGTGGCGCCAGTACCTGGCCCCGCGCGAGGCCGACGGCGCCTTCGGCGACAGCCGGGTGGTGGTGCTCAACAAGATCGACGTGCTGTGGGACGGCATCAGCACCGCCGCCCAGATCCATGCGCAGACCGAGCGGCAGCGCGCCCATTCCGCCGGCCTGCTCGGGGTGGCGCCGGGACGGGTGATTCCGGTGTCGGCCCAGCGCGGCCTGGCCGCGCGCATCCACGGCGACGCCGCGCTGCTGCAGGCCAGCGGCCTGCCGCTGCTGGAGGCGGTGCTGGCCCAGGGCCTGGTGGCGCGGCGCCACGCCATCCTGCGCGAGTCGGTCGAAGGGGCCATCGCCCGGGTGCGCACCGACACCGCGCGCCTGCTGGCGGTGCGCCGGCGCGAGATCGACGACCAGGTGCTCGAACTGCGCAGCCTGCGCGGCAAGAACCACAACGTCATCGCCGGCATGCGCTGGCGGGTCGAGCAGGAGCAGAACGAATTCGACGCCAGCGAGCAGCGGGTGCAGGCGCTGCACGCCGCGCGCACCCGGCTGCAGCAGAACGCGCGCGCCCTGCTGGAAGACGGCGTGGCCGACGATTTCCTCGCGCTGCAGCGCCTGCTGGGCGAGCCGGGCCTGAAACTGGGCGCGCGCCGGCTCTACCAGGAGGCCTTCGCCCGCTCGGCCGAGCGCATGCGGCGTGCCGGCAAGATCGTGGGCGAGATCCACGCGATGCTCACCGCCGGCTTTCGCCAGCTCAACGCCGACCACGGCTTCGCCCTGCAGGTGCCGGCGCAACCGGCCGTCGGCATGTGGGCGCACGAGATCGACCGCATCGAGCGGGCGCATGCCGCCTATGTCGGCATCGGCCAGGCGCTGCGCCTGGCGCAGCCCGCGGCCGGCGGCCGGCTGGCGCGCGCGCTGGAGTCGCGGGTGCGGGCGGTACTCGCCGAGGCCGCGGAAGAGATCACCGCCTGGTGCGGCGCCGCGGTGGCCCCGGTCGACACCCAGCTGCGCGAGCGGCGCAGCGGCTTCGTGCGGCGCATCGAGGCCATCGACCGGATACGCGACGCCGCCTCCGGCCTGGGCGAGCGGGTGGCCGAGCTCGAAGCCCAGGCCGGCCTGCTCACCGCCCAGGAAGAGCGGTTGCGCAACTGGACCGCGTCGCTGATGCCGCCGGCGTCGGCGTCGGCCGTGGTGGCTGCCTGATGGCGGCCCGGCCGCAGGATTTCGCCCTGCGCATCACCACCTGGCAGGCGAGCCACGGCCGCAGCGGCCTGCCCTGGCAGGGCACCCGCGATCCGTACCGGGTGTGGCTGTCGGAAATCATGCTGCAGCAGACGCAGGTGGCCACGGTGCTCGATTTCTACCCGCGCTTCCTGGCGCGGCTGCCGAACGTGCAGGCGCTGGCCGAAGCGCCGGCCGACGTGGTGCTGGGCCTGTGGAGCGGGCTGGGCTACTACAGCCGGGCGCGCAACCTGCACCGCTGCGCCATCGAGGTGATGACGCGCTTCGGCGGCGAATTTCCGCGCAGCGCCGAGCAGCTGGCGAGCCTGCCCGGCATCGGCCGCTCCACCGCCGCGGCCATCGCCTCCTTCTGCTTCGGCGAGCGCGCCGCCATCCTCGACGCCAACGTCAAGCGGGTGCTGACCCGGGTGCTGGCCTATGGCGCCGACCTGGCCCGGCCCGCCGCCGAGCGCGCCCTGTGGGAGGTGGCCACCGACCTGCTGCCGACCGGCGACGCGGCCGAACTGCGGGAGCGCATGCCGCGCTACACCCAGGGGCTGATGGACCTGGGTGCGACCGTCTGCGCATCGCGCAACCCGGTCTGCCTGCTGTGTCCGGTCAACGACGTGTGCGCCGGGCGGGCCGAGGGCCGGCCGGAGGCCTATCCGGTAAAGACGAAAACCCTCAAGCGCAGTGCCGAATCGTGGTGGCTGCTGGTGCTGCGCGATGCCCGCGGCCGGGTGCTGCTGCGCCGGCGTCCGGACAGCGGCATCTGGGCGGGGCTGTATTGCGTGCCGGTGTTTCCCGATCGCGCGGCGCTGGAGGCCGCGCTGGCCGACCATCCCGGTGCACAGACGCAGCAGTCGCACGACCTGCCGGTGGCCCTGCATGTGCTCACCCACAAAGACCTCCACCTGCACCCGGTACAGGTGGCGATCGCCGGTGGCGATGCACCCGACGCGCCGCCGGTCGACGGCCTGCAGTGGGCGAGCCCAGAAACATGGGCGGAACTCGGACTGCCCGCCCCGGTGCGCCGCCTGCTCGACCAGGGCCTGGCCGACTGAACGCCGGCACCGGCCCCGGTTTCGCCGGGCGGGATCAGATCATCGGCACGCCGCCGGTCACCGCGATCGTGGCGCCGGAGATGTACGAGGCCTCGCCCGAGGCCAGCATCACATACGCGGGCGCCACTTCCACCGGCTGGCCCGGCCGCTCGAACGGCGAGGAGCCGCCGAATTCCTTCACCTCGTCCTCCTCCATCGTGGCGACGATCAGCGGCGTCCAGATCGGCCCGGGCGCCACGCAGTTGACCCGGATGCCCTTCTCGGCGAGCGACTGCGACAGCCCGCCGGTCAGGTTCTGCAGCGCGCCCTTGGTGGCGGCATAGGCCACCAGCGTCTGCTTGGGCTTGTCGGCGTTGATCGACACGGTGTTGATGATCGAGCTGCCCGGCGGCATGTGCGGCACCGCGGCCTTGCACAGGAAGAAGGGCGCATACACGTTGGTGCGGAAGATGCGGTCGAACTCCTCGCTCGGGATGTCGACGATGCTGTGGCGGGTCATCTGGTGGGCCGCGTTGTTGACCAGGATGTCGATGCCGCCGAAGGCCTGCACCGTCTGCTCGACCAGGCTGCGGCAGTGGGCTTCGTCCTGGATGTCGCCGGGCAGCACCAGGCATTTGCGGCCGGCTTCCTCGACCAGCTGGGCGGTGGAGCGGGCGTCCTCGTTCTCGTCGAGGTAGCTGATCGCCACGTCGGCGCCCTCGCGGGCGAAGGCGATCGCCACCGCGCGGCCGATGCCGGAATCGCCGCCGGTGATCAGGGCCTTGCGGCCGGCCAGGCGGCCCGAGCCGCGGTAGCTGGTTTCGCCGCAGTCGGGCGTCGGCTGCATCGTCGCCTGGGTGCCGGGCGGCTGCTGCGGCTGGGCGGGAAACGGTGGCTTGGCGCCGGCGGTACGGGGGTCGATGAGCATGGATGTTCTCGCTGATGGAAAACCCGCATGCTGCCCGCGCCCGGCCACCGTAGCGCGCTCCTGCACCGCGCGTTCATCCGTAGGACAGCCGACCACGCGAGGTGTGCGCCCCCGGGCCGCCGGGCCGGGAAAAAGCGCTTGCACAGGCTGCGAAGCCGGTGTTGTAATGAATGCATATATTGGATCCAAAATCCACCTAGGCGCACCCGGCGAAGGGCTGGGCACGGCGATGCAGGCACGCTTTCTGCATGCCGCCAGGGTGGCGAGGATTCGATAGCAGGGCCCGCGCCGGCACCCCGTCGGCGGCCCGACCCAGGTTTCATCCGCACCGCTCATCCGAAGGAAAAAGTCCCATGGCCACCGTCAACTGGACCGGCGTCTTCCCCGCCGTCACCACCAAGCTCAACGCCGATTTCACCCTCGACATCGCCGCCATCGAAGCCGGCCTCGAGCGCCTGATCGCCGCGGGCGTGGGCGGCGTGGTGATGATGGGCATGGTCGGCGAGAACGCCCAGCTCTCGCCCGACGAGAAGCTCACCGTGCTGCGCACCGCGGTGCGGGTGGTCAAGGGCCGCATTCCGGTGATCTCGGGCCTGGCCGAAACCAACACCGCCGCCGCGGTGGCCTTCGCCAGGCAGGCCGAGCAGATCGGCGTGAACGGCCTGATGGTGTTCCCCGGCCTGACCTACAAGTCCGACGCCGCCGAAACCGTCGCCTACTACCGGACGGTGGCGCAGGCCAGCAAGCTCGAGATCCTTCTCTACAACAACCCGCGCGGCTACGGCGTCGACCTCACCTCCGACGTCATCGCACAGCTGCTCGAAGAGCCCACCATCGTCGCCATCAAGGAAGAGTCGTACGAGACCTTCCGGGTGACCGACCTCGTCACCCGCTTCGGCGACCGGCTCAACGTGGTGTGCGGTGTCGACAACCTGATCGTCGAGAGCGCCGCGCTGGGCGTGAAATGCTGGGTGTCGGGCATGGCCAACGCGGTGCCCAAGGCGTCGGTCGACCTGCTGAACCTGCTGATCGCCGGCGACTTCCAGAAGGCGCGCAAGCTCTACCAGGCGCTCGACCCGCTCTACTACCTCGACACCCTGGTCAAGCTGGTGCAGCACATCAAGCTGGCCGAGAACATGACCAGCGGCACCGCCGAGCATGTCAAGCCGCCGCGCCTGAACCTGGCCGGCGAGGAGCGCGCCCGCACCGTCGCCATCACCGAGAAGACGCTGGCCGACCTGCGCGCCCTGGGCTACTGAACCGGCCGGCAGCTGCTTTCGGCGAACGCACGATGAACCACACCTATTTCTGCATCGACGGCCACACCTGCGGCAACCCGGTGCGGCTGGTGTCCGGCGGCGGCCCGGCGCTGCAGGGCGCCACCATGATCGAGCGCCGCGCCCACTTCGAGCGCGAGTTCGACTGGGTGCGCACCGCCCTCATGTTCGAGCCGCGCGGCCACGAGGTGATGAGCGGCACCATCCCGTACCCGCCCACCCGGCCCGACTGCGATGTCGCGATCCTGTTCATCGAGGTCAGCGGCTGCCTGGCGATGTGCGGCCACGGCACCATCGGCACCGTCACCTTCCTGATCGAGAACGGCCTGGTGCAGCCGAAGGAGCCCGGCCTGCTGCGGCTCGACACGCCGGCCGGCCTGGTGCTGGCCCGCTACACCATGACCGGCGCGCATGTCGACGCGGTGCAGCTCACCATGGTGCCCTCGTTCCTGCATTCGACCGACCTGTCGGTGGAAGTGCCGGGCATGGGCACGGTGCGTTTCGACGTGGCCTACGGCGGCAACTTCTACGCCATCGTCGAGAGCCAGGACGGCTACCGCGACCTGGAGGACCTGAGCCCGTCCGACATCCAGCGCCTGAGCCCGCTGCTGCGGCGCGCGGCCAACGAGAAATACCGCTTCGTGCACCCCGACACGCCGGAGATCGCCGGCCTGTCGCATGTGATGTGGACCGGCCGGCCGCGCCAGCCCGGCGCCTCGGCCCGCAACGCGGTGTTCTACGGCGACAAGGCGATCGACCGCTCGCCCTGCGGCACCGGCACCTCGGCGCGCATCGCGCAGCTGGTGGCCAAGGGCCGCCTCGGCATCGGCGATGTCTTCGTGCACGAAAGCATCATCGGCACCGAGTTCCGGGGCATGGCGATCGAGCGCACCCGCGTCGGCGACTACGACGCGGTGGTGCCGACGGTGGAGGGCTGGGCCCGCGTCACCGGGCACAACACCCTCTTCGTCGACGACCGCGATCCGCTGCGGCACGGTTTCCTGCTGACATGACCGAAGCCGCCGCCGCCGCCAGCACCGCGCAGGCCGACACCGACACGGTCCGGCTCACCCTCGACGAGGTGCAGGCGCTGGCCGAGCGGGTGCTGCTGCACCACGGCATGAGCCTGCGGCATGCGCAGGCGGTGGCGCGGGTGATCACCGCCGGCGAGCGCGACGCCTGCGTGTCGCACGGCGTGTACCGCCTGCTGGTGGTGGCGCAGACGCTGGGCCGCGGCCGGGTGTCGGGCGTGGCCGAGCCGGTGGTGACCGACCGGGCGCCGGGCGTGGTGGCGGTCGATGCCGGCTTCGGCTTCTCGCCGCTGGCCTTCGAAGTGGGCGCCGAGCACCTGGCGCGCAAGGCCGGGCAGAACGGGCTGGCGGCGCTGGCCATCAACCACTGCTTCCATTTCTCGGCGCTGTGGCCCGAGGTGGAGGCGCTGGCTGCACGCGGCTTGGCCGCCGTGGCGCTCACGCCCAGCCATGCCTGGGTGGCGCCGGCCGGCGGCATCCGCGGCGTGCTCGGCACCAACCCGCTGGCCTTCGCCTGGCCGCGGCCGGGCGGCTTGCCGTATGTGTTCGATTTCGCCACCAGCACCGCCGCGCGCGGCGAGATCGAACTGCACCGCCGCGCCGGCCGCGAGATTCCGCTCGGCTGGGGCATCGACGACACCGGCGCCGACACCACCGACCCGCGCCGGGTGGTGCAGGGCGGGGCGATGCGGGTCTTCGGCGGGCACAAGGGCTCGGCCCTCTCCACCATGATCGAGCTGCTGGCCGGCCCGCTCATCGGCGACCTCACCAGCCTCGATTCGCTGGCCTTCGACAACGGCGACGGCAGCACGCCCTGCCACGGCGAACTGGTGATCGCCTTCGATCCGAAACGTTTCGGCCTGGGCGATGCGGCGGGCGATGCCGCGCGCGCCGAGCGGCTGTTCGCCGCCATCGAATCCCAGGGCGCCCGGCTGCCGTCGCAGCGGCGCTTCGCGGCGCGCGCCGTCAGCCGCGCGCAGGGCGTGGCGGTGGCCCGCTCGCTGCACACCGACATCCTGGCGCTGCTGCGCTGAACCGCCTGCTTCCAGCCGACCACGCCATGACCCAGCACCCGCATCTCGTCGTCGTCGGCGCCGGCATCGTCGGCCTGAGCTGCGCCTGGGCGGCGCAGCAGCGCGGCTGGTCGGTGACCGTCGTCGACCGCGATATCGAGGGCGATCGCGCCTCGCACGGCAACGCGGGCGGCATCGCGATCACCGAATGCATTCCGCTCAGCCTGGCGGGCCTCGGCCTGAAGCCGCTGCGCTGGCTGCTCGATCCGCTCGGCCCGCTGTCGGTGCGGCCGCTGCATGCGCCGCGCCTGCTGCCCTGGTTCCTGGCGCTGCGCAAGGTGGGCCGGCCGGCGGAGTTCCAGCGCATCGCGCAGGCGCTGGCGGCGCTCAACGACCGCTGCCTGCCGGCCTTCGAGCGGCT
This sequence comes from Burkholderiaceae bacterium, assembly GCA_022701845.1. The sequence continues at coordinate 14,245 of JAKONS010000042.1, read as the reverse complement.
GCTGGCCGACATCGGCCTGGGCCACGCCATCCACCATCGCGGTGCGCTCACCGTCTACGAATCCGCGAGCGCCTTCGAGGCCGAGGCCGGCGACTGGGCGCTCAAGCGCGCGCTCGGGGTGCGCTGGCGCCCGGTCGACGCGGCCGAGATCGGCCGGCTGGAGCCGGGTCTGGCGCCGGTCTTCGCCACCGGCGTGATGGCGCAGGACTGGGCCCATATCGACGATCCGCAGCAACTGGTGACCCGGCTGCGCGAAACCCTGCAGGCGCGCGGTGCGCGGCTGGTCACCGGCGAGGTGGCGTCGGTCGCCGCGGCCGGCGCCGGCGCGACGGCCCGGCTGCGCGGCGGCGCCGACATCGCCTGCGACCGGCTGGTGATCGCCACCGGCGCCTGGTCGGCCGCACTGAGCGCCAGCCTGGGCGACCGCGCCCTGCTGGAGAGCGAGCGCGGCTACAACACCACGCTGCCGGCGGCCGCCTCGCTGCTGCAGCGCGAGGTCATCTTCGCCGAGCGCAAGTTCGTCGCCACGCCGCTGTCGGTGGGCCTGCGCATCGGCGGCGCGGCCGAATTCGCCGGGCTGGCGCGCCCGGCCAACCTGCGCCGCAGCGACGCCCTGCTGCGGCTGGCGCGGCGCTACCTGCCGGACCTGCAGCAGCCCGGCCGCGAGGAGGGCGCCCGCCGCTGGATGGGCAACCGGCCGGCCACGCCCGATTCGCTGCCGGTGATCGGCCCGTCGCCCGGCGCGCCGCAGGTGTTCTACGCCTTCGGCCACGGGCATCTGGGGCTCACCCAGGCGGCCGCCACCGGCGAGCTGGCCGGGCAGTGGCTGGCCGGCGATACCCCGGCGCTCGACCTGTCGCCGTACTCGATTTCCCGCTTCTCGCGGGTCGCATGAATCACTACCATCCGCGTCGCTTTCTCCGGTGCCACGACGCGGTGGTCCTCTGCCCCGGCGCCGTCATTCGGAAACGACCATGAAGCTCTCCCGCATCCTGCTGGCCGCCAGCCTGTGCATCGGATCGACCCTGCCGGCCTTCGCGGCCGATCCGTACCCCGTCCGCCCGATGGAACTGGTGGTGGCCTACGCCCCCGGCGGCGGCAGCGACAACATGGCGCGCGCCATCGCCGAAGCCGCCAAGCCGCCGCTGATGGCCGAGCCCACGCTGGTCAGCAACCGGCCTGGAGCCAGCGGCTCGATCGGCTGGTCGTATGTCACCTCGGCCAAGCCCGACGGCTACCGGCTGGTGCTGATGACGCCCGAGATGCTGGTGGTGCCGCTGATGGGCATCGGCAAGACCACGGTCGACGACTTCCAGCCGATCGCCCGCTTCACCGACGACGCCTCCTCGATCACCGTGCGCGCCGACGCGCCCTGGAACACCATCGAGGAGTTCCTCGCCTATGCCAAGGCCAACCCCGACAAGGTGACGATCTCCAACGCCGGCAACGGCACCATCCCGCACATGGCGGCCGCCGCGGTCGGCGAGAAGTACGGCCTGGCGCTCACCCATGTGCCGTATTCCGGCTCGGCGCCGGCCATCCTGGGCCTGCTGGCGGGCGATGTGCAGGCCACCACCGTGGCCTTCGCCGAGCTGCGCCAGTATGTCGAGACCGGCAAGCTCAAGACCCTGGCGGTGATGGCCAACCAGCGCCTGGCCGCGCTCGACAAGGTGCCCACCTTCAAGGAGAAGGGCGCCGACCTGAACTTCAGCGTGTGGCGCGGCATCGGCGTGCCCAAGGGCACGCCCCGGGAAGTCGTCGAGCAGTGGCGCGAGGCGGCCCGCAGGATTGGCATGACACCTGCTTTCCAGGCCACGGTGCAGCGGCAGAACCTGACGCTCGCCTATGCCGACACGCCCCAGTTCACCCGCGACATCCAGCGCCAGGCCGATGCCTTCAAGACCCTGTTCCCCAAGCTGCGCCTGACCCAGTAGGACCTCCCGCACCTCCCGCACCGGCCCGCCGCGCGCACCCGCTCCGGGCCGGCGCGACGCGGCCCGCATCGCACCTTTTTCGGCCTTTCCGACCACCACCACCACCGGATATCTCGCATGAAAGCACGCAAGACCTTCGCCCTCGGCGCCGTGACCCTGTCCCTCGCCACCCTGTTCGGCGCGGGCGCCGCATTCGCGCAGCAGGCCACCTTCTCGATCGGCGCGCTCACGCCCAATACCGGTGCGGGCGCGCCCTACGGCGGCGGCATGTCCAAGGCCATCGAGATCGCGGTGGCCGAGATCAACGCCGCCGGCGGCGCCAAGGGCGCGAAGCTGGTGGTGGCCACCGAGGATTCGCAGTCGTCGCCGCAGGCCGCGGTGCTGGGTGCCAAGAAGCTGCTGTCGGTGTCGGGCGCGCGCGCCCTGATCGGCCTGTGGAGCTCCGGCGAATCGCTGGCGGTGATGCCGCTCACCAACGAGGCCAACGTGCTGCTGATGCACACCTCCGGCGCACCGGCGCTCAGCGGCCCGCCGGTCAACGACCGCAAGCTGGGCTTCCGCTTCCAGGCCACCAACACCCGCTTCGGCCGCGCCTTCGCCGAGATCGCCAAGCGCGAAGGGTTCACCCGGCCGGCCACCATGGCCTTCAACAACGCCTCCGGCCTGGGCAACACCGAAGGCTTCGCCACCGCCTGGAAGGCCGCCGGCAAGGAACTGGTCGGCAGCGTGGTGTACGAGCCCAACCGGCCGTCCTACCGCTCCGAGCTGCAGTCGGTGCTGCGCGGCAAGCCCGACGTGATCGTCACCGGCTCCTACCTGGCCGACACCACCATCATCCTGCGCGAGTGGTACCAGTCGGGCATCGACACCCGCTGGATCATCCCCGGCTGGGCCGCCAACGCCGACCTGATCAAGGCCCTCGGCCCGCAGGTCACCGAAGGCATCATCTCGGTCGAGACGGTGAGCAACGAATCCGCGCCCAGCTACAAGCACTATGTCGAGGTCGCCACCAAGGCCGGCATCAACGTGCAGGGCAACGCCTACGCCGCCATGGCCTACGACGAGGCGGTGATCCTCGGCCTGGCGGTGCAGGCCCTGGGCCCGACCGCCAGCGGACCCGACCTGGCGAAGAAGGTGCGCGAGATCGGCAACGCCGGCGGCACCCCGGTCTACACCTTCGCCGAGGGCAAGAAGAAGCTCGAGGCCGGCGAACGGGTGAGCTACATCGGCGCCTCCAGCGCGCTGAATTTCGACGAGTTCAACGACGTCACGCCCGACTTCGGCGCCTGGAAGGTGGAGAAGGGCCAGCTGGTCCGCAAGTACATCGTCAAGCTCTGATCCGGCAGCCCGCGTGAACTACGCCGACTACCTCAACCTGGCGATCAACGGCCTGGTCGAAGGGCTGGTGATGGCCCTGCCGGCCCTCGCCCTGACGCTGGTCTACGGCCTGGCGCGGTTCCCCAACGCGGCCACCGGCGATTTCGTCACCGTCGGCGGTTTCGGCGGCTTCGGTGCCTACCAGCTCAGCGGCTCGCTGCTGGTGGCCGGCATCGGCGGCGCCGCGGCCGGCGCCTGCGCCGCGCTGGCGGCCTACTGGCTGGCCTTCAGACCGGTGATGCGCCGGCCGGTCATCACCCTGATGCTCACCTCGATCGGCGTCGGCTTCGTGCTGCGCTCGGCCATGGGCATCGGCTTCGGCCACGACCCGCGCGCCTTCGACATGCCGCTGCAGCGCGCGATGCGCTTCGGCGACGTGTCGATCCTGCCCTCCGACATCACCCTGGCCGCGCTCACCCTGGCGGTGCTGGCGGCGGTGTTCGTGGTGCTGTTCCTGACCCCGCTCGGCCGCTCGCTGCGCGCCATCGCCGACGACCCCGACCTGGCGCGGGTCAGCGGCATCCGGCAGGAGCGCTGCATGGTGGCGATGTGGGCCATCGCCGGCACGGTGTGCGGCATCGCCGGCACCGTCACCGGCATGCGTACCGTGGTCTATCCGGACGCCGGCTGGAACCTGCTGCTGCCGGCCTTCGCCGCGGCGGTGATCGGCGGCCTGGGCAACCCGGTGGGCGCGGTGGCCGGCGCCATCCTGCTGGGCGTGCTGCAGGAGCTGTCGACGCCGTGGAGCGGCTTCGTCTACAAGATCGCCATCGGCTACGTGGTGATGGTGATCGTGCTGCTGGTGCGGCCGCAGGGCCTGTTCAACCGGGTGCAGAAGGTGCGCTGACATGGAAAGCTATCTCCTCACCCTGGGTGTCATCGTCGGCATCTACATCCTGCTGAGCCTGTCGCTCGACCTGCAGTACGGCTTCACCGGGCTGATCAATTTCGGGCTGGCCGGCTTCTTCGGCATCGGCGCCTATGCCTCGGCACTGCTCACCATGAAGCTCGGGCTGAGCCCGGTGCTGTCGTTCCCGGCCGCGGCGCTGGTCGCGGCCCTGCTGGCCTGGCCGCTGGGGCGGGTGGCGCTGCGGCTGCGCGACGACTACCTGGCCATCGTCACCCTCGGTTTTTCGGAGATCGTGCGGCTGGTGCTGGTGCAGGAGCAGCGCATCACCGAGGGCGTGCGCGGCATCGCCGGCGTGCCGCGGCTGGGCGCCTCGTGGGGCTCGCCGCGCTTCAGCGAGGTGCTGCTGCTGGTGGTGCTGTTCGCCTGCATCGCCGGCGTCGTCGCCTTCCTGCGCCGCCTCACCCACAGCCCCTACGGCCGCACCATCCAGGCGATCCGCGACGACGAGGTGGCGGTGCGGGTGCTGGGCAAGGAGCCGGCCGTCTTCAAGACGCAGATCCTGATGCTGGGCGGTGCCATCGCCGGCCTGGCGGGCGCCTTCTTCGCCCACTACATGACCTACATCGTGCCCGACCAGTTCGTGCCGCTGATCACCTTCTACGTGTGGATGGCGATCATCATGGGCGGCGTGGCGCGGCTCTCCGGCGCGGTGGCCGGGGCGATCATCCTGGTGGCCTTCACCGAGGGCGTGCGCTTCCTGCGCGGGGTGATTCCCGGCGTGTCCGACGCCCACATGGGCAGCCTGCAGCTGGGCATCGTCGGGCTGGTGCTGATCCTCTTCATGCGCTGGCGGCCGCAGGGCGTGTTCGGCGCGAAGGGAGCGCGCTGATGGAACTCGCGGTACACGACATCGGCCTGGCCTACGGCGACTTCAAGGTGCTGCAGGGGGTGAGCTTCAACGCCACGCTCGGCGGCATCCACGGGATGATCGGCCCGAACGGCGCCGGCAAGAGCACCCTGTTCTCGGTGCTCAGCGGCCTGATGCGCGCCGACACCGGCGAGGTGCGCTTCGGCGACGCCGCCTTCGGCCACATGGCCGCCGACAAGCGGGCCCAGCTGGGCCTGGGCCGCACCTTCCAGATCCCGCGCGAGTTCCGCCACCTGACGGTGCGCGACAACCTGCTGGTCGGCCCGCGCAGGCAGCCGGGCGAATCGCTGATCGACCTGTTCTTGGCGCCGGCCAAGGTGCGGCGCTTCGAGGAAGCAGCGCGGGCGCGGGCCGAGGCGCTGATCGGCTTCCTGAAGCTGGGCGCGGTGGCCGACAAGCCGGCCGGCGGCCTCTCTGGCGGGCAGAAGAAGCTGCTGGAGCTGGGCCGGGCGCTGATGTCGGAGCCGACCTTCATCCTGCTCGACGAGCCCTACGCCGGCGTCAACCCGGTGCTGATCGAGGAGATCTCCGAGCGCATCCGCGAGATCAACCGCGAGCGCGGCATCGGCTTTCTCATCATCGAACACAACCTGATGGCGCTGAACCGCCTGGTGGAAGACCTGTACGTGCTCGACTCCGGCCGCCTCATCGCCCACGGCGATCCGGCCGGGGTGCTGGAGCATCCGCAGGTGCGCGCCGCCTACATGGGAGCCGCCGCATGACCGCGCCGCTGCTGAAAGTGACCGATCTGGTGGGCGGCTACAGCGAGGTCGACATCCTGCGCGGCATCTCGCTGGAGGTGATGCCGGGCGAGATCGTCACCATCGCCGGCACCAACGGCGCCGGCAAGTCGACCGTCATCAAGGCCTTGATGGGCCTGCTGCCGCGGTCTGCCGGCAGCGTGCTGCTGGGCGGTGTCGACCTGGGGCCGCTGTCGGTGCAGGACCGGCTGGCGCAGGGCATCGGCTATGTGCCGCAGGTGGCCAACGTGTTCGGCTCGCTGTCGGTGCACGAGAACCTGCTGGTGGTGCAGGGCGTGAAGCAGCCGCGCCAGCGGGCCGACGCGATGTATGCGCTGTTCCCGGCGCTGGCCGGCTACCGGCGGCGCGCCGCCGGGTCGCTGTCGGGCGGCGAGCGCCAGCAGCTGGCCTTCGCCCGCGCCCTGATGCGCGAGCCGACCACGCTGCTGCTCGACGAGCCCACCGCGGCGCTGTCGCCGGCGCGGGTCAATGAAATCCTCGACTACGTGCAGCGCCTGCCGGCTGCCGGCACCACCGTGCTGATGGTGGAGCAGCGGGCGCGCCAGGCGCTGCTGATCAGCCAGCGCGGCTACATCGTCGACCAGGGCCGGGTGGCGATGCAGGGGCGCGCCGCCGACCTGCTCGACGACCCGCGCGCGGCCGATCTCTTCCTCGGCAAGCACAGCGAATAAGCACCGCCGCGCACCGACACCTCATCCTTTCCGGAGAACCCCATGATCGTCTTCAAGAACGCCGTACTGCGCGACCACGCCCACACCACCGACGAACGCTTCACCGTGGTGGTCGACGGCGACCTCATCCAGCAGGTGGCCGCCGGCCCGCTCGACATCCCCGGCGCCGAGGTGATCGACCTGGCAGGCAAGACGCTGATGCCCGGCATGGTCGACTGCCATGTGCACACCATCGCCTCGGTGGCGCACCTGGGCCTGAACGGCCGGCTGCCCAACACCTTCGCCATCCTGCGCGCGGTGCCGATCCTGCGCGGCATGCTGCAGCGCGGCTTCACCACGGTGCGCGACGCCGGCGGCGCCGACTACGCCATGGCCCGCGCGGTCGAGGACGGCACCATCGCCGGCCCGCGCCTGTTCGTGGCCGGCAAGGCGCTGTCGCAGACCGGCGGCCACGGCGACTTCCGCGAGCGCTTCGACGCCACCGATCCCGATCCCTGCGGCTGCAACCGCAACATGGGCGCCATCGGCCGCATCGTCGACGGGGTGGACGCCTGCCGCAAGGCGGTGCGCGAGGAGATGCGCGCCGGTGCCAGCCAGATCAAGATCATGGCCTCGGGCGGCGTGGCCTCGCCCACCGACCCGATCGGCCACATGCAGTTCTCGATCGACGAGGTGCGCGCCATCGTCGAGGAAGCCGCCAACCACCAGACCTATGTGATGGCCCATGCCTACACGCCCAAGGCGATCAAGCGGGTGGTGGAGCTGGGCGTGCGCACCATCGAGCACGGCAACCTGGTCGACGACGCGGCGGCCGAAGCCATGGCCCGCCACGGCGCCTTCGCGGTGCCGACGCTGGTCACCTACGACGCCATGGGCCGGGTCGGTGCGGCCAACGGCATTCCGGCCGATTCGCTGGTGAAGAACGAGGCGGTGCGCACCCAGGGCCTGGAGGCGCTGAAGCTGCTGCAGCGCCACGGGGTGAAGATGGGCCTGGGCACCGACCTGCTGGGCGACATGCACGAGTTCCAGGCCGACGAGCTGTCGCTGCGCGCCGGCATCCTGGGCGCCTACGAGACGCTGTGCCAGGCGACCGTCATCGGCGCTGACATCGTCGGCATGAAGGACAAGCTGGGCGTGCTGCAGGCCGGCGCCTTCGCCGATCTGCTGGTGGTCGAGGGCGACCCGCTGGCCGACATCGCGGTGCTCACCCGCCAGCGCAGCGGCATCCGCCGGGTGATGAAGGCGGGCGCCTGGGTGTCCTGAGCGGCGGGACGGCGGCCGAGGCGGCCGGGGTGGCGGCCGGATCAGCCGTTCTTCTCGTCGAGCATGCGGCTGACGATCGCCACGATCTGCTCGGAGGCCACGTCGATATGGGTCTGCAGCGCCTTGTGCACCGCCCGGCCCTGGCGGGCGCGGCACAGCGCGATCAGTTCCATGTGCTCGCGGTGCGACTCCTCGCGGATCGACGGGCTCAGCACGTGGAAGCGGAAATAGCGCTCGGACTTCTCGTGGATCGAGCGCACGATGTCGAGGGTGATCGGCCGGTCGGCGGCGCGGTAGAGCAGCTCGTGGAATTCCCAGTTGAGCCGGCCCCAGGCCTCGACGCCGCAGCGGTCCATCTGGCGCACGATGCGCTCGGCCTGCTTGAGCTCGGGCTCGCCGATGCTGGCGGCGGCGATCTCGGCCAGCCAGGGCTCGAGCTTCAGGCGCAGCTGGAAGAACTCGAGCGCCTCGTCGCTCGACAGCGCGGCCACATAGGCGCCCTTGTGGGGCACCAGATGCACCAGGCCCTCGGAGCTCAGCAGCCGGATCGCCTCGCGCAGGGGAATGCGGCTGACGCCGAGCTCGTCGGCCAGGGCCTCCTGGCGCAGCACCGAGCCGGGCTGCAGGGTGCCGGCCAGGATGCGCGAGCGCACCTCGTCGGCCACCAGCTGCACCGCGGTCTTGCGCACCAGCGTGCCGGCCACCGAGGCCTGCGGGGCGCGCACGGCTTTCGGCTCGTTTCTTGCTGGGGTCTTGCGGGGCGGTCGAGGCGTTGGGGTGGGCACGGCGGGGCTCTCGGAACGGGTGTCCATTTTGTCCCAAGGGGCGGTGCATCTGCTTTCCCGGTTGACAAAAAGTCAGCAAAACACGGATATTGGATCCATCACAAGGCTGGATGAACATGTTGCAGGTCGAGCAGATCGCCAGGAGTTTCTACGGAGTCGCCGCGCTCAAGGGCGTCGATCTTTCCGTGGCCGCCGGCACCATCACCGGGCTGATCGGGCCCAACGGCGCGGGCAAGTCGACGCTGTTCAACATCGTCTCCGGCCTGTACCGGCCGGATGCCGGCCGCGTCGTCTTCGAGGGCCGCGACATCGCCGGCCTGCCGCCGGAGAAGATCGTCGGCCTGGGCCTGGTGCGCACCTTCCAGCTGGCGCGCGGCTTTCCCCGCCTGAGCGTGTTCCAGCACCTGATGCTGTACGGCCGCGAGCAGCCGGCCGAAGGCCTGTGGGCAGCGCTCACCGGATCCGCGGCCGGGCGGCGGCGCGAGGCCGAGCTGGCCGAGAAGGCCTGGTCGGTGGCACGCCGCCTGCGGCTCGACGCGGTGGTCGACAACCCGGTCACCGCGCTGTCGGGCGGGCAGAAGAAGCTGGTGGAGATCGGCCGCGCGCTGATGGCCGAGCCCCGCATGATCCTGCTCGACGAGCCGATGGCCGGCGTCAACCCGACGCTCACCGGCCAGATCGCCGAGCACCTGCTGGCGCTCAACCAGGCCGGCATGACCATCTGCCTGATCGAGCACGACATGGCGCTCATCAAACATCTCTGCGACCCGGTGATCGTGATGGCAGACGGCCAGACGCTGACCGCCGGCCGTTTCGACGACGTGGTGGCGGACCCGCGGGTGCAAGAGGCTTATCTCGGGAGGCGCAATTGACATTGCTGGTGGCAGAAGGCCTGGTCGCGGGCTATGGCGCGTCGGAACAGATCCTCAAGGGCGCCAGCATCGAGGTGCGGCCGGGCGAGATCGTCACCGTCATCGGCCCCAACGGCGCCGGCAAGTCGACGCTGCTGAAGGCGGTGGCCGGGCTGGTGAAGCTGAGCGCCGGCTCGGTGAAGCTCGAAGGCCAGGACCTCAGCGCCGACGACGCGCTGGGCCGCTCGCGCGCCGGCATCTCGTTCGTGCCGCAGGAGCGCAACGTGTTCGGCACCCTGTCGGTGGCCGAGAACCTGGTGATCAGCGCGTTCTCCTCGCCGAAGGAGCAGGCGAGGCGGGTGGCCGAGGCCTATGCCCGCTACCCGATGCTCTACGACAAGCGCCGCGCCATGGCGCGCACCCTGTCGGGCGGCCAGCGCCAGTTGCTGGCGATGGCCATGGGCCTGATGACCGACCCGCGGCTGATCCTGCTCGACGAGCCCACCGCCGGCCTGTCGCCCAAGGCGTCCGACGAGCTGTTCGACGCGGTGGTGGCGCTCAACCAGAGCGGGCTGCCGGTGCTGATGGTCGAGCAGCACGCGGTCGAGGCGCTGCAGATCTCGTCGCGCGGCTATGTGGTGGTGGCCGGCCGCACCGCCAGCGAGGGGCCCGGCCCGGCGCTGGCCGCCGACCCGGAAACCCGGCGCCTGTTCCTGGGCGGCTAGGACAGCGCCCGCGTTCTTCCTTTTCCTCCGTTCTTCCAACCCTTTTTCCGACCCGCCAGAGGCACCCATGAAACCAGCGAATTCTTTCCGCATCGGCCGCCGCGCCGCCGTCCAGTTCTCGGCCCTGGCCGCGGCCGGCCTGATGTTCGACCGCTCCGCGCTGGCGCAGGGCACCGGCCCGATCCGCCTGGGTGCATTGCTGCCGCTGACCGGTTCCGGCGGCCCCTACGGCACCATGATGGCCAAGGTGGCCAAGGGCGCGATCGAGGAGGTGAATGCCGCCGGCGGCGTCAACGGCCGCAAGATCGAGCTCTTCATCGAGGACGACCAGACCAACGCCGAAGCCGCGGTGCGCGCGGCGCGCAAGCTGATCGACGTCGACAAGGTGATCGCGGTGATGGGCACCTGGGCCTCGGCGGTGACCACCGCGGTGGCGCCGATCTGCTGGGAATCCGGCACCTTCCTCACCACCACCTCGGGCGCGGATTCGATCACGCTGCTGCCGCACAAGGGTTTCCTGATCCGCACCGGCCCCAACACCACGCTGCAGGGTGCCAAGTTCGGCGCCTTCGCCATGGCCAACGGCGCCAAGAAGGTGTCCTTCGTGTCGCCGCGCACGCCCTTCGTCGGCACCCAGTTCGACGGCATCAACAAGGCGGTGATGGCCGCCGGCGGCAAGGCCGCCTCGCTGATCTACGACGACAAGATGCCCTCCTACCGCTCGGAAGTGGACGAGGTGCTGCGCTTCGCACCCGACGCGATCATCTTCGGCGGCTATACGCCCGACACCACGGTGATGCTGAAGGACCTGTACCGCGCCGGCTACAAGGGCCAGAAGATCGGCTTCGGCTATGCCATCAACCAGAAGCTGATCGAGAGCGTGCCGGCCGACATCGTCGAGGGTTCCTACACGATCTCGCCCTCGCCGGCGGAGGGCTCGCAGGCCTATGCCAAGGTGGCCAAGCTGGCCGGCGCCAGCAACCCCGACCCCTACACCGCGCAGATGTACGACCAGATCAACCTGGTGGTGCTGGCCCTGGCCGCCGGCACCGGCGAGCTCAACGGCACGCTGCTGAAGAACACGGTGCGCAGCGTGAGCCAGCAGGGCGCCGGCGCCACCAAGGTCGACAACGCGCTCGACGGCCTGAAGCTGATCGCCGCCAAGAAGAAGGTCGACTACGACGGCGCCAGCGGCCCGTGCGACTTCACCGACATCGGCGACATCGTCGACTGCAAGTTCCGCTACGAGCAGGTCAAGGCCGGCAAGCTGGCGCTGCTGAAGATCGCCTGAGGCGAGGCACCGCATGCTGCTGACCGCCATCTTCCAGGCCGTGGTGAGCGGGCTGATGACCGGCGCGCTGATCGCGCTGCCGGCCATCGGCTTCACGACGATCTTCGCCGTGCTGCGCTATCCCAGCTTCGCCATCGCCGGCTACATGACGATCGGCGCGTTCGCGGCGTATTTCTTTCGCGGCCATTTCGGCCTGGCGGTGGCCGTGGTGCTGGTGCTGGCCGCGCTGGTATCGGGCCTGGTGGGCGTGGTGGCCGAGCAGGGGGTGATCGGCCCGCTGCGCCCGGCCGGCGCCCTCACCGCGGCCATCGGCTCGATCGCGCTCAACCTGGTGCTGGAGAACGCGGTGCGCTTCACCTTCGGCAACGACCTGCAGGCGTTCGAGCTGCCGATCTATCCGGACTTCCGGGTGGCCGGGCTGCGCATCGGCGGCCAGCAGCTGCAGAACCTGGGGCTGGCGCTGCTGGTGACCGCGGCGATGTTCTGCTTCCTGCGCTACACCCGCTTCGGCCGCGGCATGCGGGCGGTGGCCGACAACCCCGATCTGGCGCGCCTGAAGGGGATCGACCCGAAGCGCATCTCGGCGGTCACCGTGTTCCTGGCCGCGGCGCTGGCCGGCGTCGGCGGGGTGCTGCTGGGGCTCGACACCTCGATCGATCCGCTGATGGGCGCGCGGGTGCTGCTGACGGTGTTCGCCGCGGCGGTGCTGGGCGGGCTGGGCTCGATTCCCGGTGCGGTGGTGGGTGCGCTGGTGCTGGCGGTGGCGCAGGAGGTGGCGCTGCTGTTCATCCCGGCCACCTACCGGGGCGGCGTGGCCTTCTTCGCGATTTTGCTGATGCTGAGCTTCCGGCCGCGCGGTCTGCTGGGCGAGAGGGCGGTATAGATGACCTCGTACATTCTTTTCACCCTCACCATCGGCGGCATCTACGCGCTGCTGGCGATGGGCCTGAACCTGGCCTGGGGCAGCGCCGGCATGGTCAACCTGGGGCTGGCCGGCTTCTTCGCGGTGGGTGCCTACGGTTCGGCCATCGCCACCGGGGCCGGCGCGCCGGTGGCGGCGGGCTGGGCGATCGCCATCGTCTGCGGCGTGGTCGCCGGGCTGGTCATCACCTTCGCCACCCTGCGGCTGCGCGACGACTACCTGGCCATCGTCACCCTGGGTTTCGCCGAGGTGGTGCGGCTGGTGGCGCTGAACGAACGCTGGCTCACCAACGGCGCCGACGGCATCTCCGGCATCAAGGCGCCGATGAAGTCGGTGCTGGGCCAGCAGGGCTTTCCGGTCTTCTACCTGGCGCTGGTGACGCTGGTGGTGGCGCTGGTGTGGCTGGCCCTGCGCCGCCTCGACCGCTCGCCCTACGGCCGGGCGCTGAAGGCGATCCGCGAGGACCAGGAGCTCACCCGTTTCGCCGGCAAGCCGGTGCTGCGCTTCAAGCTGGAGGCATTCTCGGTGGCCGCCGGCATCGCGGCGCTGGCCGGTGCGCTGTATGCGCATTTCCAGTCGTATGTGTCGCCCGACCATTTCCAGCCGCTGATCACCATCTACATCTTCCTGGCGGTCACCGCCGGCGGGGTGGGGCGCACCAGCGGCGGCGTGCTGGGCGCCTATGCGGTGGTGCTGTACCTGGAATCGACCCGCTTCATCGCCGACGTGATCCCCGGCCTGGAGCCGGTGCAGCTGGCGGCGGTGCGCGAGATGCTGGTCGGCGCGGCCCTGCTGCTGGTGCTGCTGCGCAAGCCCAACGGGCTGCTGCCCGAGAAATTACCCAAGGCGCCCAAGCCTGTCTGAAGGAGTTTTCCCTGTGAACGACCACACCACCCCATCCCCCGTCACCGCGTCCCAGATCCAGGCCCTGACCGGGCTGGGCCGCAAGCTCCAGGAGGGCGCCGGCGACCTCTGGACCGATGTCGACAACGCCATGCAGGTGCTGTTCGGCCACAAGCTGTTCACCGCGCTGGTGTTCGACCGCTCGCGCGGCCGGCTGGCGCGCATCTACAGCAACAACCAGGAGGTGAGCACCGTGGGCGGCGCCAAGGCGGTGACCGACAGCCCGTGGAGCCGGCGGGTGCTGATGGAGGGGCAGATCTATGTCGGCTCGACGCGTGACGACATCCGCACCGCGTTCTCGGAATACGAGCAACTGTGGGGCATCGGGTGCGAGAGCGTGTTGAACATTCCGGTGCAGCACGAAGGAGAGACGGTGGCGACCCTCAACCTGCTGGACGCCGCCGGGCGCTACGACGCAGCCGATCGGGACCTGGCCTGGACGGTGGCGCAGATGCTGGTGGCGCCGGTGCTGGCGGCCCGGGCGGCTTTTCCCTTCGATTCCATCGAAGGGGAGCTGGAGCATGTCTGACCGGTCTGCGAACGCTCAGGAACAGAACGGATAGACCTCGAAGGGCATGCGCACCACCTGCGTCGTCGCGGCGGTGGTGCCCATGTTCGGCATTTCCAGGTTTTGGCGAAACTCCGTCGCGGTGCGGTAACTGACGAGCGAGCGCGGCACACTCAGGTCGTAGAGCGATTCCGCCGCATCCGCCGTGGCGTCGAAGACAACCAGGCTGCGCGCCTTGATGCCGCCGAGCTGGCTCAGCGCGGCATTCATCGGCGATACATGGGCCAGGCCGCCGAGGAAAACGCCTTTATCGCCGCCTCTCAGTTTTTGCGTGATCAGCTGGCACATTTTCGCCTCTCGTTCCGGATCGGGGGCATTTTCGACGCTCAGTGGATCGACATGGGTAAATGGAATGCCGCGCGCCTTGATTTCCATCAGCGCGAGCGCCTCGGGCAGCATCCGCTGCAGCGCCCCGC